>CAJLJQ010000001.1:0-62383 GCA_905207015.1 uncultured Collinsella sp.
ATCGTTGGGGCCAGGCCCGATTTTGCCTCTTGACAATGTCCTGCTCATATTAAAAGGAACGTCCCTAACTGCCGGTCAAAAAAACGAGCGAGGATCGCGGGGTCCTTGCTCGTTTTTTAGGGCAATGTTTCGGCTGCGCCGCTACTTGTCGGTGGCCGCTTTCTTGGCAGTCGATTTCTTCGCGGTCGTCTTCTTGGCCGCCGTGGCCTTCTTTGCCGCCGTCGTCTTTTTGGCCGCCGTTGTCTTCTTCGCCGTGCTCGCCTTGGTTGTGGTCTTGCGGCCGCGGGCGGGCTTCTTCTCCTTGGTCGGGCAGTCCATGTTCACGCAGATGCGCCACGGACCGCGCGCCGTGTTGACCACCACGATGGGGGCGCCGCACTCGGGGCAGGTCTCGCCCGTCGCCTCGAGCTTACCGCGCGCCGGCAGAGGATAGCTCACGCCGCAGTCATCGTAGTTGGTGCAGCGGATAAAGCGCTTGCCGCTCTTCTCGCTCTTGTGCGCGATCAGGTCGCCATGGCGTCCGGCCTCGGCGCACACCTTGCACTCGCCCACCTTAAGGTCAGGCTCGTAGTTGGTGGGGCACGTGGGGTTCACGCAAATCTCGAAGGCCTTCTGGCGGAACGGCTGGCACTTAATGCGCGGCGCGCCGCACTCGGGGCACACGGCCGCCTCGCCCTCGAGCGGGCTCACCTTGACGCCGCTCGGCACCGGATAGGTCACATCGCAGTCGGGCCAGCCCATGCAGCCGATAAAGCTGCCGCGGGTCTTGGCGCTCGTCTTCATAACCAGGTCCTTACCGCACTTGGGGCAAGCGCCCACGCGCGCATCGGCCGTGACGGCGTCGCTGATGGCGTCGCCCAGTTCCTGCGTATGTTTGAGCAGCTCGTCGAGCACGCCGGCCAGCAGCGCGCGCGAGTGCGTCACGACATGTTCTTCGGTGTCCTCGCCGCGCTCCACGCGGGTCATGTCGCCGTCGAGCTCGCTGGTCATATCGGGGCTCGTGATGCGCGGGGCAAACTGCGACAGTGCATCGATAATGGCGATGCCCAGCTGGCTCGGCTCCACGGGATCATTTTTGAGATAGCGCACGGCATACAGGCGCTCGATGATGCTCGCGCGCGTGGACTTGGTGCCCAGGCCGCGCTTTTCCATCTCCTGCACGAGCTTGCCCTGGCTGTAGCGCGCGGGCGGCTCGGTCTGCTTGGCCTCGAGTTTAATGTCGAAAACGTCGACCGTATCGCCCTGCTCCAGCGGCGGCATCTGCTCGTCGCGCTTAAGTCCATACGGATACGCCTCGCGGAAGCCCGGGGTCACGAGCACGTCGCCCGAAGCCACGAACGGCTCGCCGTTGACGTCGAGCTCGAGCTTGGTGTTCTCGATGGTCGCGGGCCCCATGAGCGTTGCCAGGAAGCGGCGGGCAATGAGGTCGTAGAGCTTGCGCTGGCCGCCGTCGAGCGTGGACGGATCGCCCTCGCCCGTGGGATAGATCGGCGGATGGTCGGTAGTCTCGACCTTGCCGCGCGTGGGCTTCATGGGACCGGCGAGCACCTTTTTGCACACGGGCGCCAGCGCCGGGTTGATCTTTGCCAGGTCGCTCACCACGGCGCCCAGATCGAGCGTCGCAGGGTACACGGTATTGTCGACACGCGGGTAGCTGATGAGACCGGCCATGTAGAGGGACTCGGCGATTCGCATCGTACGCGCAGGCGAGATGCCCTCGGCCGCAGCGGCAGCCTGCAGCGAGGTCGTCGCAAACGGCGTGGGAGGCTGCTGCTTACGCGAGCGCTTGGTCACCGCGGCAACGGTCGCCGTCTTGGCACCGTCGACGTGACCATACGCCGTCTCGGCAGCATCCTTGTCGGTAAAGCGCGCTGTCTTGTGCGCGATCTTAAAGCGGTCGTCCTCGGCGGCACCCTGCGCGGCACCCATACCGCGAATCTGCCAATAGTCCTCGGGCACAAACGCCATACGCTCGCGCTCGCGCTCGACCACCAGGGCAAGCGTCGGCGTCTGCACACGACCGGCGGAACGCACGTTGCCAAAGCCGCCAAACTTGGCGAGCGTCAGATAGCGCGTGAGCACCGCGCCCCAGATAAGGTCGATGTGCTGACGGCTCTCGCCGGCGTCGGCCAGGTTCTGGTCGAGCGAGACGAGATTATCGAAGGCGTGCGTGATCTCGGCCTTGGTAAACGAAGAATACTGGGCACGGGCGACCGGCAAGTCCGGCGCAACCTCGCGCACTTTGTTGAGGGCGTCCGAGCCAATCAGCTCGCCCTCGCGATCGAAGTCCGTGGCGATGATGACGCTGTCGGACTTTTTGGCGAGGTTCTTAAGCGAGCGGATGAGCTCTTTCTCGGCCGGAAGCTTAATGACGGGCGCCCAGGTGAGATAGGGCAGGCTCTCGAGCTTCCAGCCCTTGATGGAAATGCCCTCGGCAAGGAACGGCTTGCGCTTGGTGTCGTACGGCGGGCGGGCCAGGCCATCGGGCATATCGGCCGGCAGCATTTCGCCGTCCTCCGTGACCGAATACCAGCCCAACTTTTTATCGAACAGCACACTGTCGCAAAAATCGGGTGCCAGGATGTGACCGGCAAGGCCGATCGTCACGCACTCCTCGCCCTTCCACTCAAAACGGTAGATAGCGGTGTTGTACACCTTGTCCTTTTTGGGCTTGCCCGTGGACAGACGCTCGGCGATCTGACGCGCGGCGTCGTTTTTCTCAGCGATGATGAGCTTCAAAAGAGGCTCCTATCTCGTGTGTCTGCGGCTGCGCCCGCCCTCTTGGCGGCCGACTTACGCCCTTGCTTGCTCAATCTGCCCGATGAGCCAATCGCACCAGGCATCCATGCCCTCGCCCTTGCGCGCGCTCACGGCAAACCGCGGCGCTTGCGGATTGAGGTCATCGAGGGTCTTAGTATACCTATCCATGTCAAAATCGAAAGCCGGGGCCACGTCGACCTTGTTGAGCAGCTGCGCGCCGGCGTGTTGGAAGATGCCCGGGTACTTGATGGGCTTGTCGTCGCCCTCGGGCACCGAGAGGATCATGATGGACAGGTTCTCGCCCAGGTCAAAGTCGACTGGGCAGACCAGGTTACCCACGTTTTCGATAAAGATGACGTCGATGTTTTCCAGACCCACAGCTTGGTCGAACGCGTCAACGGCCTCCATGATCATGTTGCCCTCGAGGTGGCACAGGCCGCCCGTGTTGATCTGGATGGCGGGCATGCCGGCTTCCTTCATGGTGATGGCGTCGACGTCCGAGGCGATATCGCCCTCGATAACGGCACAGCGCAGGCTGGCTTTGTCACGCAGGCGCTCGTTGGTGCCCAGAATCGTGGTGGTCTTACCCGAGCCAGGGCTCGACAGCACATTGATCACGTAGGTGTCCGTCTGCTCAAACCGCTTACGCAGCTGATCTGCCAGGCGCTCGTTGCGCGACAGAATCGGCGACGCGATATCAATCGTTTTCTCGGCCATACTTAGCGCTCCTTACTTTGGCCCTTTTATACCCCATCGCTAGATGGCGAGCGTGCTAATCGTCGGGGGTCTCGATCTCGATACTTGCGATGTCGAGTTCGCGGCCATGCAGCAGACGCACGTTGGCACCGCCACATTGGGGACAACGGCAATGGAAACGGTCGTGCTCAAAGACCTCACCGCAGTCCAGACACTCGCTTTGTGGATGGACTTCCTCCACGGCAAGCTCGCAGCCGCGCGTGAGCGGGTCCTCGTCGCGAAACGTCTCCCACGCAAAGTCAAGCGCCTCGCGCACGACCTCGGTCATATCCCCGATACGCAGCGTTACCAAAACGGCGCGCGAGGCCCCCGCCCCACGCGCCGCGCGAATCACTGTATCGAGTATGCCGTTGACAATGCCAACCTCGTGCATACCGATTTACTCCTCGTCGTCCTCGTCGTCCGAGAACAGGTCCAGACGGCTCACGAACAGGCCCTCCTTGCCCTCGCGCGCGGTAATGACCACGCGAGCGATGGCGAGCGAAATCTCGTAGAGCGAGAGCAGGGCGCCATACATGAGACCCAGCGTAACGGGCGAGCCGTCGGGCGTAATCACAGCCGAACCCACGAGCAGGCCTACGTACACGTAGCGCCAGGCGCTGCGGAAGGCCGCATAGGACACGATGTGGAAAACGGACAGGTAGAAGATGATGAGCGGCAGCTCAAACGCCACACCAAAGCCGATCATAAAGAGCAGCTCCATGTTGACGTAGTTCTCCAGATCGGGCAACGCCGTAGCGACAGCCGAGGTCTCGCCGATGAGCCACTCAAAGCCCGCCGGGATGATGATGAAGTAGCAGAAGATGGCACCCAGGAAGAACAGCACCGTCGAGGCGAGCACCGTGGGCACAACCCACTTGCGCTCGTTGGGGCGCAGTGCCGGCAGGAAAAATGCCAGAATCTGCCAGATGATCATGGGCGTGCACATGACCACGGCCATCTTGATGGCAAGCGAGAAGCGCAGGCCAAAGCCGCCGAGCGTGGTGGTGATGTAAAACTTACCGTCCGGCACAAAGGAGCGGATGGGGTCCTCAAGAATATCGAGCACCACGGGCGTGGCAAAGTACAGCACGATGGCGGCGGCAAACACCGAAACGACCACGATGGTCAGGCGGCGACGGAGCTCTCCCAGGTGATCGAAGAGCGGCATGCGCGCAGGTCCGATCGGCATTACTCATCGCCTCCCTTCGGGGCGTCGGCGGCAGCAGCCTCGGCATCGTCCTCGACCTCGAGCTCGCGAGCGAGCTGGTCGACGACGGCCTTGCGCTTGCGGGGACGACGGGCGTAGAGGTCAGCCGTCGTGGGCTCTGCCGGCTCGGGCTCGGGCTCTGCAGCAGGCTCGGGCTCGACGGCAGCAGCAGGCTCTGTACCCTCGGCCTCATCAACAGCGCCTTCGCCCTCAGCAGCACCCTCGCTTGCGGCCTTCTCGGCAGCAAGACGGGCGCGACGCTCGGCAAAGGTCTCCTTCTTGGCGGGCGCTGCCGTCTCGGCGGCATCCTCGTCCACATCGGAATCGTCGTCGGTCGCAGCAGTCTTCTTGGGCTTGACCGGGGCCGACGCGGCCTCGCTCACCGGATCGATAATCTCGGACTGAACAACGGCCGTCATCTTTTCCTGCGTCTCGCGGAACTGACGGATGGCACGGCCGATCGTGCGGCCCATCTGCGGGAGCTTATCCGGGCCAAACAGCAAAAAGCCGAAGACCACGATGATCGCGAGCTCACCTTCTCCAATACCAAACACACATACCTCCAAGGCTCGATGTGATTCGAGCCCGCACCGCGCCATTCGGCCGGAACTCGTCTATTCATTCGGTCAAGTATAGCGCCCGGACGCCAAAACGTCCGAGCGCATCACAAACATATGCCAAACGGCACGCCCTTTTGGGGGCAAAGATTATGCAGCGGTGATCGAAATCTCCTGGTCGACGCCCAACAGCTGAACCACGCGCATCACCGGGGGCTGCACGTTGACGCAGCTAAAACGCTTACCATGATCAGCTGCGTGGTGTGCGGCGCCCACAAGCACGCCAATGCCCGTCGAATCGATGTAGCTCACCTGGGCAAAATCGAGCTCAACGGCCTCAGTGGGCTGCTCGAGCGCCAGGTCGATGGCATTGCGCAGGCTATCGGCGTTAGAGATATCGATCTCACCGGTCACCTTAATGGTGTAGAGCTCTGGCGTGGGGTTGGTGGAAATACCCAAATCCATGTATACGCTCCTTTACGTATCGAAAGTGCGGATAGTACTAGGCGCGGACTTGCGGGGCCCTACGCGTTAGGCGCGCTCGGCACGCGCAAGCTCGGCAGCGACGAGCTTGACAGCCAGCACCAGCACATCGAGCGCAGCCTCCAGGTCCTCGACCGTGGGATAGCTCGGCGCGATGCGGATGTTGGTGTCGCGCGGATCCTTGCCATAAGGCCAGGTGGCACCAGCCGGCGTGAGCTTGACGCCCAGGTCGGCACAAAGCGCGGCGACCTTCTGGGCCGAGCCCTCGGGGCCATCGAAACTCACAAAGTAGCCGCCATGGGGATGAGTCCAAGTGGCGCAACCCGTGTTACCCAAGCCCTCGGTGAGTTTACGCTCAACGGCCTCAAAGCGCGGGCGCAGGAACTCGGCATGCTTTTTCATGTGCTCCTTGACCGCCTCGATGGTGGGAAGGAAGCGCACGTGACGCAGCTGGTTGAGCTTATCGGCGCTAATAAGACCGGCCTTCAGGCGCTTGGAGAACTCGGCGATAACCGCGGGGCTCGCACCGATAAAGCCGATGCCGGCGCCCGGGAAGGTGATCTTGGACGTCGAGGCAAAGGCCACCACGCGATCCTCGGTGCCCGCCGCGCGAGCGAGGTCAAAGATGTTTGCGAGCTCGTCGGTCTCGTCGTACAGGTCGTGCACGCAGTAGGCGTTGTCCCAGAAGATGCGGAAATCGGGCGCGGCCGTGGGCATCTCAACCAGGCGGCGCACGGTGTCCTCGCTAAAGGTGATGCCCGTGGGGTTGGAATACTTGGGCACGCACCAGATACCCTTGATGGAATCGTCGGCGGCAACGAGGCGCTCGACCTCGTCCATGTCGGGGCCGTTGTCGGTCATCGCGACGGGGACGTTCTCGATACCCAAGTCGGCGGTGATGCCAAAGTGGCGATCGTAGCCGGGAACGGGGCACAGGAACTTGACCTTCTTGCCGTCGTGCGCGGCCTCGTAGGCGTCCCAGGGCTCGCTGCCGCACGAGCCACAACGCCAGAACATGCCGGCGATGTCATGCTCGATCAAAAGGCTCGACGAACCCAGCACAAGCGTCTGCTCGGCGGGGCAGCCCAGGAACTCCCCCGCCAGCTTGCGTGCCGAGGGAATGCCCTCAAAGCAGCCGTAGTTGGAACAATCGACGTTGCCGTCGTGCAGATCGGCGTCGGCATTGAGGATATCGAGCATGGGGCGCGAGATGTCCACCTGGGAGGGCGACGGCTTGCCGCGGGCCATGTCGAGCGCCAGGCCCTTGGCCTTGACCTCGGCGACCTCGGTCTTGAGCGCCTCGATGGCGGTATCGAGTTCGGTGGTTTCCATCTTCTGGTAGATCGTCTGCATGGGTGCGACCTTTCGCGAAGCGGTACGTTGCAGTTCGTCTAAGTATAGACCGCCACCGCCGCAACGTTATGAAGCCGTGATAGATTAAGTTCATCGCAATCAATTACGAATCGCCGCGCATGCCGGCGTGGGGCGCCCAAGGAGGCACTATGGAGTACGGATCGTTTCAGGCCGAGGAATTCGGCGACTTGCAGCGCCTGGTCGACGGACTGTTTTACGACCGCCACGCCATCGACCGCCTGGATCTGATCGTACAGGCCGAAATCTTGGACCTGGCGCCCGACCTCATGGAGATCGTGAACCTTTTGCCGCCCGGCTACTACGACCGCCAGTCACTTTGCGACCAGCTCAACTCCGCCTTGGCCGCCCACGGCTGGGGCGCCGTCTACGGAACGGTGGAATAAGCCTCGTCATTTAAGTACGTCCCTAATGACTAAAACGCCGCCTGTGATGGTGTTCACAAGCGGCGTTTTCAAACTTGTATGTGCCCTTACTCGTCTTTGGGCGAGGGATGCTTGCAGACCACGCTCATGTAGATCATGCCGAGCACGGCTGCGGTGACCGAACCGGCGAGAATAGCGGCCTTGGCTGCAAGAACCTCAAACTGGGCCGTCGGGAAGGCAAGGCCGCTGATGAGAATCGACATGGTAAAGCCGATACCGCCCAGAATGCCCACGCCGGCAATCATGTGCCAGTTGACATTGTGCGGCAGCTCGCAGGCCTTAAGCTTAACCAGGGCAAACGTCATACCAAAGATGCCGATCGGCTTGCCCAGCAGCATGCCAAAGTACACGCCGAGCGTCACCGGGTCGGTGAGCAGCGTGCTCATGTCCACGCCCACTAAGCGAACCTGAGCGTTTACGAACGCAAAGATCGGCAGGATCACAAAGTTGACCGGCGTGGAGATCAGACGCTCCATGCGGATAAGCGGCGGGGTCACGCGGTGCATGACGCGCTCGACCTTGGTTGTCGAGACGGTAAAGTCATGCTGGCCCAGGATGTGTGCCTCATCATCGTAGCGGTCATCGAGCAGCGGCAGGCACTCGCCCAGCCAATCGGTGAGGCTATCGAGCTTGACGCCACACTTGGCCGGGATGGTAAAGGCCAAGATGACGCCAGCAAGCGTGGCATGTACGCCGCTCTTGAACATGCAGAACCACAGCAGCAGCCCCAGTACCGAATACGGGGCAAGGCGGTAATGCTGCGTCTTGTTAAGCCACACGAGCGCGCAGGTCACAAGCGCGGCGGCGCCCAACCAAAACGGATTGGGGCTCTGACCGTAGAAGATGGCGATGGCGGCGATGGAGATCAGGTCGTCGGCGATGGCGAGCGTCGAGAAGAACACGCGCACGCCGTTGGGCACGCGATTGCCCAAAAGCGACAGCACGCCCAGCGCAAAGGCAATATCGGTTGCCATGGGGATGGCCCAACCGTTGCGGGCGCCGGCATGGTTAAAGATCAGGTAGATGCAGGCGGGAACGACGACGCCGCCCACGGCCGCCAACATGGGAAGCATGGCCTGACGCGGATTCTTGAGCTCGCCGACCGTCATCTCGTACTTAAGCTCAATGCCCACCAACAAAAAGAAAATCGCCATGAGGAAGTCGTTGACGAAAAGCTCAACGGTGAGACCAGCCGTAAGGTTGCCCAGACCCACATACAGCGGGGTCTCCAAAAAGTGATGGATGGCCTCGTAGGCATCGGTATTGGCGCAGATGACGGCGGCGATGGCGGCGATCACCATGACGGCGGCAGAAATGGTGCCGTTCTCGGCGATGCGCTCCCAGATGTCGTGACGTTCAAAGCGCTTGCGCTCACGAACATTGAACAGCTGCTCAGTTGCTGCCATGGGCGGCTCCTTTCACGGGAAAGCTCCCGTCTTAAAAAAGCACGGCCCGCCCAGATGGCGGCGCCGCGCTCTAACGTATTACGCTTGCATCTAGCCTACCCTGCGCGACAAGCGCGCAAGCGCGGCCGAAAAGCGGAACCACAGGTTGAACATTATTTGCTCAACGGCACAGGCACGCCTGTCCAAGAGACGACGCGGCGACGTGCACAAAAAACGACCGGAGCGCGGGGCGTCCGCGATCCGGTCGTGGCGTTTGGTCAACTAAACCTAGCAGGCGGCCATAATGGGGGCAGCGACCTGCTTCTTACGGGAAAGGACACCCGGCATCCAGACGCCGTCGTGCTCGTCAGCAATGCCCAGGCCCTTCTGAGCAGCCTCGGTCTCGCCCTCGAGCAGGACCTGCGAGCCCTCCTCCATGATGTCGGTGATGCACAGGACAATGCCGTCGGCGCCCTTCTCGGCGGCGTAGGCGCGCATGGCCTCGCGGATCTCGTCGATCATGCCGAGTGCGCGGCTCTTGTCGACGGTCTCGTACTGGCCGATGAGCAGCTTCTTGCCAGCGGGCTCGAACATCTTGATGTCGTTGCCGACCATCTCGGCTGCGGTGAAGGAGCCGGACGGACGGGTGAGGAAGACCTCCATGCCAAACTTGACCGGGTCGACGCCCACCTGCTCGCCGAGCTTGGCGGCAACGGCGCGGTCGACATCGGTGGTGGTGGGGCTCTTGAGCATGAGCGTGTCGGTCATCATGGCCGAGAGCAGCAGCTTGGCCTGGACGTCGGAAAGCTCAACGCCGAGCACGCCGGCGAGCTTGGTGACGATGGTGCAGCTGGAACCCCAGGGCAGGCAGATGTAGTGCAGCGGGCCGGCGGTCTCGAAATCGCCGATGCGGTGATGATCGACGACGCCAAAGACCGTGGCGTCCTTAAGGCCGGCGACAGACTGGGCGGACTCGTTGTGGTCGGTGAGGACGACGAGCTGGCCGGCCTCGACGGACTCGATCACGCGGGGCTCGGCAATGCCGGCGTCGGCAAGCAGCTTGGCGGACTCGGCCGGAAGCTGACCAAGGGCGCAGGCCTCGTAGGTGTTGCCGGCATACTCAACCTGGTTGAGCAGCTGGGACAGGACGACGGCGCTCATGATGGCGTCGTTATCGGGGTTCTGGTGACCAAAGACAAGAACGTTTGCCATGGATATCCTCCACTTGATATGTGTACTTGGACGTAGCTATGGTAGCACGCTGACGCCGAACCTTATGAGACGGAAGGGTCGCGGCACAATTTGGGGCAAGCGCTGAGGCGAGGTCAGGGACGAAGCCTGTCCCCCTTTCACCACCTGCCCCCGCACCAGCTATTTACCGGCGGCGCGCAGGGCTACGTAAGCGGCACCGATGATGCCGGCGTCGTTGCCGAGCGAAGCGACCTTAATGGGCGTCTCGCGCGAGGCGGAGAGCGCGTACTGCTTAAAGTGCTCGCGGACCTTGTCGAGGTAGACATCGGCCGAAGCGGAAGCACCGCCGCCGATCAGGAACATCTCGGGATCGACCACGTTGGCAATAAGCGCCAGGGCGCGGCCGAGATAGTCGGCCATGGTATCGGCAGCTGCCAGCGCGAGCTTGTCACCCTCGCGGCAGGCCTGGAACACGTCCTTGGAATCAGAAGGCCCGGTGAGCTCGATGGGCTCGACGCCCGCCTTCTTGCACTCGGCAAGGTAGTTACTCACCACGCCGGTGGCGCTGGAATACTGCTCCAGATGGCCATGGCCGCCACAGCCGCAGGTGCGCTCCTCTTCGGGGTTCAGGCACATGTGGCCAATCTCGCCGCCGGCACCCACAACGCCCGATACCACGTCGCCGTTAACGATAACGCCACCGCCCACGCCGGTACCGATGGTGACCATCACCACGTTCTGTACGCTCTTGGCAGAGCCGAGCCAGGCCTCGCCCATGGCAGCGGCGTTGGCATCGTTTTCGTACTTAACGACCGCGTCGGGGCAGTGCTCCTGAATGGCGACTCTTAGCTCGGGCAGGTTAATGGCAATGTTGGCCTTGACCTTGGCATCGCCCGATGCCGGGATGGGGCACGGAACGGCCAGGCCAATACCCGCTACAAAGGCGCGCGGAATCTGGGCCTTGGCGACCACCTGGTCGATAGCCTCGGTCACCGCGGCAAAGCCCGCGGCGTCAACGATAGGAGGCGTGGGCACGCTGGCCTTGGCAAGCAGGTTGCCGTCCTCGTCGAACAGGCCTTCCTTAACCGAAGTGCCGCCAACGTCGATGCCGATATAGTACTGCTTAGGTTCCATGGGAGCCCACCTTTCTCGTTTAAACATTGCCTGTATGGTACCGCTCCCCAGGCAAAAACCTGTCAAAAAGGGACAGGTTTGTTTTGGCAGGTTTTATCTGGGAAAACGCAAGGCATGAAATTCGGTTCGCTGGGCGGCAAAACGGCCCAACCCCGTCCTCGAGCCAATCAATTTGCTCAATACCACATTATTCGAATGCATATTCATTTAGAGCGCTCTAGTTAATATAGAAAAGCGTTTTTTGATTATATCTTTCTCGAACTTTTCAAAAACGCAATAGGGATGCTTAGACGTGGACTATACTTTCGTTTGTACTCAATCAAGCCGGAAAGGAGGTTCCATGATTCCCAAATACGAGGCAATAGCTGCAGATATCCGTCGAAGCATCGAGGACGGCGCTCTAAAGCCGGGCGACAAGCTGCCCACCGTCGTTGAGTTCTGCGAGCTCTATAGCGTTTCCAAAATCACCGTCAAACGAGCTATTGAGCAGATTACCGATGAAGGTCTTGTTACCAGCCGGCGCGGATCGGGCACCTACGTTAAGGACACGGCGGGGCTTCCCGGCCAGGCGTTTTTCCAGGGCAAGAACGATCGCTCCCAGGGCTTTTCGTATGAGCACCGCGGGGAGAAGGTGACCTCGGTGGTCTACGATTTCTCGATTGTCAATCCGCCAGCAGACGTCGCTGCCCAGCTGGGAATTGCCGAGGACGACTTTGCCTATCACATCGTGCGCGTGCGCCAGGTCGACGAGAAGCCCATCGTTATCGAGTACACCCACATGCCCCTCGAGCTGATTCCGGGCCTTAAAAAGAAAGACCTGTATGGATCGGTCTACAGCTTCATCCGCAAGCAATGCGGGCTGAAGATTTCGAGTTTCCACCGCACCATTCGCGCCGTAGCGGCAACCGAGGAAGAGGCTGAGCGCCTGAACACCAAACCCGGCTCTCCCCTGCTCGAGCTCAACCAGATTGGCTTTTTGGATAGCGGCACCGCCTTTGAGCATTCGATCTCGCGCAACGTTGGTGACCGCTTTGAGCTGCACAACGTAACGTTGGCATAGGTTTTTGTAGTCATGCGGGCGCTCGTTACGGCTCGTTTAGAGTGGGCGGCCGCGCAACACCATGGGGGTATGAACATGTCCGATTTGATTAAACTGACGCCGATCTTTCACGAGAAGATCTGGGGCGGCCGCCAGCTCGAAACCGTATTTGGTTATGACATTCCCGAGGGTCCCATCGGTGAGTGCTGGGCCATCTCGGCACACCCCAACGGCGACTGCCAGATCGCTGAGGGCCCGTACGCCGGTCACACGCTGTCATGGCTGTGGGCCGAGCACCGCGAGCTCTTTGGCAACTGCGAGGGCAAGGAGTTCCCGCTGCTCATTAAGATTCTGGACGCCAAGGACGACCTTTCGATCCAAATCCATCCCAACGACGAGTACGCCGCCGAGCACGAGAACGGTAGCTTGGGCAAAACCGAGTGCTGGTATGTGCTGGACTGCGAGCCCGGCTCCACGATCATCGTCGGCCAGCGTGCCAAGGACCGCGCCGAGGCCGCACAGATGATCGAGGAAGGCCGTTGGGACGACATGCTCAACGTACTGCCGATTCACAAGGGCGACTTTTTCCAGATTGATTCCGGTACCGTGCACGCCATCAAGACCGGCACGCTCATTTTAGAGACGCAGCAGTCGAGCGACGTGACGTATCGCCTGTACGACTACGACCGTCCCGGCACCGACGGCAAACTGCGTCCCCTGCACATTGAGCAGAGTCTCGACTGCATCGACTTTGATTCTCAGGCCCCGACCGACGGCACCGTGACCGCGCCCGAAGTCGACGGCGTGACCGAACTCGAGTCCAACCCCTGCTACACCGTCGATCGCGTGCGCGTCAACGGCAGCAAGACCTTGGAGCAGCGCTGGCCCTTCATGTGTCTGTCGGTCATCGACGGCGAAGGCACCGTCTGCGGCGACCCCGTCCACAAGGGAAGCCACCTGCTAGCCCCGAGCACCGTCAGCTCCATCGACCTCGAAGGCAAGATGGAATTGATCATCAGCCACCTCTAGGTCGCACCAACAACCAAAACGCAACAAGGGGCTCCCCCGCTCATCAAACGGGAGAGCCCCTACTCACATCTATTTATCAGCCCACCCGGCTCTCCAGACCAAAAAGCGAACGAGCAAAGCGACGTTCGCAAGCAACGTTGTCCATGGCGCCTGTCCGGGGCCGCCGGGATCACGACAGCTTGACGATCGGTGCAAAACCTTTCATCAGCTTTTTGGTCTGGCCGGTTTTTTCGAACTGGACCTCGATCATGTCTCCGGCGACCGAGATCACGGTACCGGTGCCAAAGGTCTTGTGGCTCACGGTATCGCCCGCGGCAAAGTCCTGCGACGCGCTGGCGCGATCGACCTTGCGCTCCACCGTCGGCGACACCTTGGACGACGGCTTTTTAGCTCGCGGCGCGCCCGACCCAAAGGTCGAGGCAACACGGCCGGCGTCGGGCGAAACCCCGCGATGGCGCTCGGTGCCATAGGTGCTGCCACCAAAGAAATCGTCGAAGCTCGATCCGCTGCGCGAACCGGAACCGCCGGTCGAGCGCGTATGCGAACCGAACACCTTGCCGCCATACATATCCGAGCCCATGCCCGAGCCAAAAGTGCCGTGACGGTCGCCGCGCTTCTCCCATCCCGTGCCCTCAAAACCGGCAGAACCGATACCGCTAAACTCGATATCCTCAAACGGAATCTCGTTGAGGAAGCGCGAGCGCGGGTTGGCAGAGGTCGAGCCGTAGGTGCGACGCGTGGCCGCATAGGTCAGGAACAGGCGCTTACGGGCACGCGTGATGGCAACGTAGGCCAGGCGACGCTCCTCCTCGAGCTTGCCCGGATCATCGCTGCCGCCAAAGTCGTGCACGTGCGGGAAGATGCCCTCCTCCATGCCGGCCACGAACACCGCCGGGAACTCCAGGCCCTTGGCGGAGTGGATGGTCATCATGGTAATGGCATGCGTCTCGCCGGCCAGGGAATCCAAGTCGGAGCGCAGGGCCAGCCACTCCATGAGAGCAGGAAGCGCCTTACAGGTGAGCGGACCGTAGGTGCGCTCGATCTCGTCGGCATGCACGGCACCCGCCGGCATCTCCGTCGGCGCGGCATAGGCGTTGCCCGCGATGGCGGCGGCCAAGGCATCCTGCGGCGAGAACGCCGGGGCGGCTAGGCTATCGAGCGGATTGGAGCCCGCGGCGTCACGAGCGCCGACAAGTGCCTCAAACGAGGATGCCGGAGCGGACGGCCCCGGCTCGGGCGCGGGCGCACTCACCACGACGGGCTCGGGCTCGGCACTGACAGGCACATCGGCAACACCGGCTGCACGCAGCTCTTCCAAGCTCTCGAGCGTGCCCTCGATATCCTCGTGCGTCTCCTCAAATTCGGCAGCGACGCCCAGGAATTCCTGGATGTTCTCGGCGCGGCTCTCGGACTCCATGGTGCCCTCGGCGCGGAACGCCTGCAGCAGGCCCGTCTTGTCGACAATCATCTCGACGACATCCTTGAGCTCGCCGTCCATGCGACGGCCCTCGCGCACCAGCGCCACAAAACTCGACAGGCCGTTGCGCACCTTGGCACTAAACATGCCCGTCTCGGCTGTTGCGATCTCGCAGGCCTGGAAGAACGAGCAACGGTTGTCGCGCGCCAGCTGCTCAATCTTTTGGATCGAAGTGGAGCCGATGCCGCGGCGCGGCGTGTTGATGACGCGCTTGACGCTCATCTCGTCGGCCGGGTTCACGATCATCTTGAGGTAGGCCATGACATCGCGGATCTCGGCGCGGTCGAAGAATCGCGTGCCGCCGACGATCTTGTAGGGCACGCCCGCGCGCAGGAACATATCTTCGAGGATACGCGACTGGGCGTTGGTGCGGTAGAACACGGCGATATCGTCGTAGCTCGTGCCCTTGGCATGCAGCTTCTCGATCTCGCCGGCAATCCAGCGACCCTCGTCGCGCTCGTCGCTTGCCTGGAAAGCCTGAATCTTCTCGCCATCGCCCTCGGCCGTAAACAGGCGCTTGTCCTTGCGCTGCGAGTTGTGGCGAACAACGGCATTGGCGGCGCTCAGGATATGGCCCGTAGAGCGATAGTTCTGCTCCAGCTTGACGGTCTTGCAGTTTTTAAAGTCCTGCTCAAAGTCCAGGATGTTGGTGATGTCGGCGCCACGCCAGCTGTAAATGGACTGGTCGTCGTCGCCCACGACCATAAGGTTTTGGTACTTGGCGGCCAGCAGGTTGGCGATCTCGTACTGGACGTGGTTGGTGTCCTGATACTCGTCGACGCTAATGTAGCGGAAGCGCTCTTGATACTTGTCGAGCACCTCGGGGCGGGTGCGCAGCAGCTCGAGCGTGCGCACGAGCAGGTCGTCGAAGTCCATCGCGTTGGCGGCGCGCAGGCGGCGCTCCAGCTCCAAGTAGACCTGCGCGGCCTTTTTGTCATTGGGGCTGTCAGCGGATTTGAGCATGTCCTCGGGCCCGATCATGGCGTTTTTGGCCGAGCTGATCTTGCTGCGGATCATGTTGATGGGGAACTGCTTTTGCTCAATGCCGAGCGCCTGCATAATGTCGCGCACCATGCGCTTTGAGTCATCGTCATCGTAGATGGTGAACTGGCCGGTGTAGCCCAGCAGGTCGGCGTCCTCGCGCAGCATGCGCACGCACATGGCATGGAAGGTGCACACCCACATGCCGCGGGTGCCACTGGGGATGAGCGCTGCCAGACGCTCGCGCATCTCGGCCGCGGCCTTGTTGGTAAACGTGATGGCCAGGACCTGCCAGGGCTTAACGCCCAGGTCGCCAAGCATATGCGCGATGCGGAAGGTCAGGACGCGGGTCTTACCCGAACCGGCGCCGGCGAGCACCAGCAACGGACCCTCGGTGGTGAGTACCGCCTCACGCTGGGCGGGGTTCAGGCTATCGATGTCGACGAGCGGCTTGGCGGGCTTGGGTGCCGGCGCGGAAGCGTCGTAGATGTCGAGCGGAACGAGCTCGGGCTCCGGCGCAGCGGGGGCGGTGTATGCATCGAGCGGCACGGGTTCCGGCGCAGGCGGCACGGGTACCGCGGCGTTCTTTTCCCAGGGCAAGGGCTGGGTCATGGGCGACTCCTCATCTGACGGACGGCGCGCCTGCGGGCAGCGCCATAGTTTGAGCCGTACCAGTATACCGAGCCGCGCGGACACCGACGCAAATCACACCACGACTCCGTGCGCCGCCGTCAGGCCCACCCCATCGCCCAAAAACGAGGGCGGCATAGACCTTTTGGTCATGCCACCCTCTTTGAATGACAAGTTGTCGCTCTGGCCGCCGCGCAGCGTCAACCAAGTTACAGGCCGAGCATGGGCTCCAGAACGAAGAAGTATGCGAGCACTACGATGCCCAGGATGATGCGGTAGACGCCGAAGCACTTGAAGTCGTGACGGCGGACGAAGCCCATGAGCCACTTGATGGCGATGAGCGAAACCACAAAGGCCACAACGCAGCCCACGCCCAAGATGGCGATCTCGTTGGTGCCGAACGTGCCGCCCTTGATGAAGTACTTGACCAGCTTGAGCGCACTCGCGCCAAACATAACAGGAATAGCCAGGAAGAACGTGAACTTAGACGCCACCGAACGCGTACAGCCCAAAAGCAGGCCGCCGATGATGGTAGAACCGGAGCGAGACGTACCAGGCACCAGCGAAAGCACCTGGAAGCAGCCGATACCCAGCGCAGTCTTCCAGCTCAGGTCCTCGAGCGTGGCGATGGAACCAAAGTCCAGATTCTCGTCATCGTCCTCATCCTCAGCGGTAGCCGTGGCGGACGCCGCAAAGTGCGCACCGGCGGGACGTCCACCCGACACCACAGCACGCGAACCAAACGAACCGGCAACGGCCATTTCCTCGCGCTTGCTCGCGCGCCAGTTCTCTATCACGATAAACAGCACGCCGTACACAATGAGCGCCAGCGCCACGACGGGAGCGTTGTAGAAATGCTCCTCCATCCAGTCGTTGAGCGGCAGGCCGATCGCCGCCGCAGGAATGCAACCGAGCACAATCTTGCCCCACAGCACCCAGGTGTCGCGACGGCCCTCCTTGCCCTTGCTGGGCGAGAACGGGTTGAGCTCGTGGAAAAACAGCACACAGACGGCCAGAATGGCGCCGAGCTGAATCACGACCAGGAACATATTCCAGAACGTCTCGCTCACGTTCATCTTGACGAACTCGTCCACCAAGATCATGTGACCCGTCGACGAAACGGGCAGCCATTCGGTGATGCCCTCGACCAGGCCCATGAAGGCAGATTTTAGAAGCTCGATAATATCCAAAGGGACCCCCTCGTTAGACACCCGCCGGTAGATGTTCTGCGGACGATGCGGGCGATGTCCCATTATCAACCGTTGGCGGTGCGACCGCGCCTACCCTTACCAAAAAACTCGCCCGTTCACAGAATTGCGAGCAGTTAAACCGAAATCCTTGGGTATAACTGCAACAAGATAAAGTGTCCGGCGGTCAACGCACCCGCGCCCGCCCGACGCACGAGCCCCGCGCCCGTGCGATAGACCAAGGAGGAAACCATGAACGAGGGCTACACCAAGGTATTTGTTTCACTCGACGGTACTGAGCAGCAGGATTTTGTGCTCGCACGCGCCATCAAGGTCGCCGCGAACAACGGCGCCAAGCTGATTATCGGCCACGTTATCGATTCCACGGCACTCGAGAGCGCCGGCTCCTATCCGGTCGACCTGGTCAACGGCCTAGAGGAGGCATTTAAGAACTCCATCGCCAAGCAGCTCGAAGAGGCCAAGGCCAATCCCGACATTCCCGAGGTCGAGGTCATGATTCGCGCCGGCCGCATTCGCGAGACGCTCAAGGACGAGATGCTCGACGTGGTTAAGCCCGACCTGGTGCTCTGCGGCGCCCGCGGCCTGTCCTCGATCAAGTATGCGCTGCTGGGTTCAATTTCGACGTTCCTGCTGCGCAATACGGACTGCGACATTTTGGTTGTGAAGTAGCGTTGCTCCCACCGGCCGCGGGGCCTGCGGGGTTTCCACGGGCACGTCCTCGCCGCGTTGCGGCTGCGGGATATGCCCTTAGGAAACCCCTCCCGGCCCCGCGGCCTTCGCAGCCTTACTTCAGCGAGTTGGCTGATAAAAGATGGCGTGCCGCCCCGTTTGGGGTGGCACGTTTTGTTTGGGCTGCACGTTTTTGTTTGGGTGGGCGTCTGCCGCGTGCGTTACTCGAAATATTGAAACTTATTCGTTGAAAACGCGAATGTTACGACGAAGCCTTCGCCGGGCTCGGATGCCGCGGTGACGTCGATGCCCATCTTGGAGCACAGGCGCGCCACCAGGTAGAGGCCGATGCCCGTTGCGCGCTTGGTGGTGCGGCCGTTGTCGCCGGTAAAACCCTTCTCGAACACGCGCGGCAGGTCGGCCGCGCTCACGCCGCAGCCGTTGTCCGCGACGGTAAGCTCGATGCGTTCGCTCGCCAGGCCCTCGTCCAGCAACGCGCCCGAAAACACGATCTTTGCGCCGTCCTCGCGCGCATATTTGATGCTGTTCTGAATAAGCTGGCCTAAGATGAACTCCAGCCATTTCTCGTCGGTAAAGACCTCGAAGTCGAGGTTCTCGCACACCGGAGCCACGTGCGCCGCGATAAGCTCGCGCGCGTTGGCTTTAATCGCGCCCGTCACCAAGGTCTTGAGATCCCAACGGCGAATCAGGTAGTCGCGCTCCACGACTTCCGAGCGCGCATAGTACAGCGCCTGGTCGATATAGCGCTCAACGCGAGCCAGCTCGCGACCCAGGTCATCCACACGCGACAGGTCGTCTTCGCTGCCGTCCAGGTTTTCCAAAATCAGGTGGGCCGCCGCCAGGGGCAGCTTGGCCTCGTGGACCCAGCTCTCGATATAGTCGCGATAGTCATCGGTCTGACGTCGGCCTTCGGCAACCTCGTCGCAGGCAGCTTTGCCCACCCGGCGCAAGACCTCGTATTCGAGCTCGCCCTCGGCATAGGTCGGGCATTGCACCATCTCCTGCACCCATGCGGGACTTTCCAGCTCCTCGGCTGCACGCTCCAACTGGTGCAGAAAACGACGACGGCGCGCATATTCGATCACGATACCCAGCATGCCAAAGATAAAGGACACACCGACCGCCACGACCACGATAGATGCCGGGGCCCCGGCAACCATCAGCACAAAGCAGCTCAGCAGCACGCCGCACGTCCACACGGCGACGGGCAACAGCGCATCTTTAAAGAACTTGCCAAACGACATAGCTGGCACCTAGACCGAATAGCCCTGGCCGCGATGCGTGGTCAGATACCCCTTGACGCCGATCTTGTCGAGCGTGGTGCGCAGGCGGTTGATGTTGACGGTGAGCGTGTTGTCGTCCACGAAGGCATCGGAGTCCCACAGGTCCTGCATGATGGCCGAGCGCGAGACAATCTTGCCCGCGCGGCTCAGGAGCAAAGAGAGGATGCGCAGCTCGTTTTTGGTGAGCTCGGTGCTGTCGCCGGTTGCCGCGTTGGTGACCGCGGAGCGGGCGAGGTCGAGCTCCAATCCCTTGTGGACGAGCGTGCTGCGCTCGCCTGCCGCCGCGGTGCGACGCAGCAGTGCGTTGATGCGCGCCACGAGCACGCGCGCGCTATAGGGCTTGGGAACAAAGTCGTCCGCGCCGAGCGTCATGGACATGACCTCGTCGATCTCGGTCGTGCGCGACGTGAGGACGATGATGGGGACCTCGGATTCGCGACGAACCTCGTGGCAGATGTGCTGACCGTCTTTGACGGGAAGCGTCAGGTCGAGCAGCACCAGGTCGGGCGCGGCAGCGAGAATATCGCGCGAGACGTGCTCGAACGACTCACAGGCCTCGACCTCAAAACCGGCACGGGCAAGGATGTCGGCAAGCTCGCGACGAATGGGCTCGTCGTCCTCAACGATATAGATCAGCGCCATGGATTCCGCTCCCCTCCTGGTTGTCTTATCCCATTATGACCGCGAAGCCGCAGGTACGCGCCCCACGCGGCACCAAGGTGACAGAACTGTTCGCGAACGAAAGCGTTCGAATCGCCCCTCGCTCGCAGCGGGCGCGGGGATCAAATGATTAAATAATCCCCGTCCCAGAAAAATCATTTAGCGGCGGGCGCGAAGCTTTTCGTAGCCGTCGGCGAAGAAGGCGACCGTCGCGGCGTCAGCCTCGGCGGTGCCCGTCTCGGCAGCGGGGACCACGCCGTGCTCGTCGCTCACCAGGAACAGCGCGCCCTTGAGCTGTGCGGGGATGTCCACGCGCGTGACCGGGATGCCCTTGGTCTGGGCCAGCTGCTCAATGAGCGTCGCCGTGCCGCACAGGCACTCGTCCGCCGGCGCCACAAAGGCAAGCTCGCCGTCGTCGACGGCAGCAAGCAGCTCGGGCGCCACGCCGGTTTCGTCGGCCTCGGAGCGGGCCTCGGCGGAGCGGGCGCGCAGCGCCTTGGCCGACGTGTCGGCCAGCGGCTCGTACTCCCCCACCGTCATGGCGGCGTTGCCGTTGATGTCGATCACCAGCATAAGCACGCCGTCGTGCGCGGTGTAATCGCCCTCGGCAAGCGACCACTCAACGTGCTGTTTGGCCCAGCTGAGCATGTTATGGGTAAGCGGTTCGCCCTGCACCAGACGCTCGGACAGCGCACGGATGTGACGGTTGAGCATGGGCACCTTTTTGTTGGACATGCGCCAACGGCAGACAAGCGCGGGCTTGTCGAGCGTGAACTTCTCGACCGCCTCCTGATTGGCGCAAAAGTCCTCGTACGCACGCTGATCCTCGGCATTGCCAAACAGCTCGGCATCATCAATCTGGGGCATGGTCATACCTTTCGTGTTAGTCATTCCGTCCTCTTATACCAAAAAGACGGCCCTCCAAACGGAGCGGCCGTCTTTTGCAGAGATTATTTTAGAAACGAGGCCAATCCAAGGGATGAGATAACATCCCATCCTCCCCAGTCAACCTAACAGGTCGGCGAGGGTTGCCCAGGTGCCGCAGATTGCCGTGAAAGAGGAGCGACGCGTACTTGGGTACGCGAGCGACGAATGAACGGCAAGGTGCGGTGGCTGGGCAAGCCGCAGCGCCGCTTCCCTGCTTAGTGGCGGAAGTGGCGGGCGCCCGTAAAGACCATAGCAATATTGTGCTCGTTGCAGGCCTGGATGCTCTCGTCGTCGCGCTTGGAGCCGCCGGGCTGAATGATGCAGGTCACGCCGTGCGCGGCAAGCACGTCGACGTTGTCGCGGAACGGGAAGAACGCGTCGCTTGCGCAAGCAAAGCCGCCCTTCTCCACGCCCTCGCGCTCGCAGAAGTCCTCGGCACGCTCGCAGGCCAGCAACGCGGAATCCACGCGGTTGGGCTGGCCGGGGCCCATGCCAATGCCGGCCTTGCCCTTAGAGACCAGGATGGCGTTGGACTTGACGCCCTTGCAGACCTTCCAGGCAAACTCGAGCTCGGACATCTCGGCGTCGGTGGGCTTGCGGTCGGTGGGGAACGTAAAGGTCGCGGGATCCTCGGTCACGTGGTCGACCTCCTGCACCAGCATGCCGCCGTCGATGGAGCGCAGCTCCACCTGGGCGCCGTGGTCCACGCCGCCGGTCGCCAGCACGCGCAGGTTGGGGCGCTTGGCCATGCGCTCGAGCGCCTCGGCAGTGTAGCTCGGGGCGATGATAACCTCGACGAACTGCTTGTTCTGGTCGGCGAAATGCTCAACCAGCTCATAGGGTACCTCGCGGTTGCAGGCGATGATGCCACCGAAGGCGCTCTTGGGATCGCAGGCGAAGGCGCGGTCGTAGGCAGCCGTGATGTCCTCGGCAACGGCGGAGCCGCAGGGGTTCTGATGCTTGAGGATCACGCAGGCCGGCTCGTCGAACTCTCGGACCAGGTTCCAGGCGGCATCGGCGTCCAGATAGTTGTTGTAGCTGAGCGGCTTGCCCTGGATCTGCTCGGAGCCCACAAGCGGGAACTGAGAGCTCGCGGTGTTCTCGCAGCCCTCGGCAAAGCGATAGACCGTGGCCTTCTGCTGCGGGTTCTCGCCGTAGCGCAGGTCGTCGACCTTCTCCAGCGAGATCTCGAGCTTGGCAGAGGTGTCCGCCACGTCGCTTGCCTGGGCGGCGAGCCAACGGGAGATAGCCGTGTCGTAGGCGGCGGTAGTCTGGTAGACCTTCACCTGCAGGCGACGACGGGTGGAAAGCGTGGTGCAACCGCCGGTCTCGCGCATCTCGGCAAGGACGGCGTCGTAGTCGGCCGGGTCGGAGATGACGGTAACGCTCGCGGCGTTCTTGGCGGCAGAGCGCAGCATGGAGGGGCCACCGATGTCGATGTGCTCGATGGCATCCGCAAAGGTGACCTCGGGGTTGGCAACGGTCTTCTCGAACTCGTACAGGTTGACGACGACCAGGTCGATCAGCTTAATGCCGTGCTGAGCGGCTTCCTGCATGTGCTGCTCGGAATCGCGACGGGCAAGCAGCGCGCCGTGAACCTTGGGATGCAGCGTCTTGACGCGGCCGTCCATCATCTCGGGATAGCCCGTAAACTCCTCGATGGGGGTTACGGGAACGCCCGCGTCCTCGATGGCACGAGCCGTGCCGCCCGTAGAGATGATCTCGACGCCAAAGTCGTCAACCAGCGTCCGTGCGAAATCGACGACGCCCGTCTTATCGGTAACCGAGATCAACGCGCGTGCGATCTTCACATCAGATCCCATGCAGTCCTCCTGTCTGGTACGCCGCCGTGCTCTGTGAGTCGGTGATACGTCGATCTGCAGCGCTCGCGCAGCGGCATTGAAAATACTGATTTAATGTAGCGCATCGAGCGCATCGATGCACCCCGCAACGCACGGCTGTGCAGAAAAAGTTTGCGAGCGGAGGGGATGGACACGGCATCGGGCACGGTGAGTTCATGGAACACAGGGGCACCATAATTAGATGCCAATAGCGTGGTAGAACTGTGCTCGATATGCATCCGCAAAAGAAAGAGGCACCATGGTCTCGCGGGTTCTCTACCGACCGTTTGATACCGAAGACTTCGACGCCATCGCGCTGATTCTGCAGCAGCTTTGGCACAACAATTCGGATAACGATGAGTACAACCGCCTCGAGGCCGCGTGCGACCTTGCCTACTGCCTTTCGTCCTCGACGTTTTCGCAGGTTGCCGTAATCGACGGTCAGGCGCGTGGCATTGCGCTCGCGCGTGCGGGACAGAGCTCCGGCGCCACCGTCAAGGAACATTGGATGGATACCGAACGCGCGCTGCTATCGCAGATGCGCGAGCTGGAGCCCGATGTCTGCGCCGAGTACCTCTCATTTGTGCGCGCAACCATCCGAACCAACAACCGCCTGCTCGAGAGCAGCCCGTTGCCGCACGACAACGAGGTCACGCTGCTTGCCGTTGATCGAGATGTCCACGGCCTGGGCGTTGGCTCGGTGTTGCTCGATGCCGCGGTCTCGTACCTTTCCTCGCGCGGGGCGACAAGGGCGCACCTGTACACCGACTCCAACTGCTCTTGGAAGTTTTACGAGCTGCACGGCTTTAAGCGCGCGGCCACGCACCGCGCCAACCGCGAGGAACGCCGCCACGCCATGCCGCGCGAAAGCTTCCTCTACGAGCTGGACCTAACCGTCTAGGCCCAGCAACCATACCTAGTCATTTAAGTCTATCCCCAATGACTGATCCCCAACGACTGGTCATTTAAGTCTGTCCCTAATGAGTGGCCTAGGGGGTTTGTAGATAGCCGTGGTCAAAATACATCAAATATGAGTACTGT
Organism: uncultured Collinsella sp.; assembly: GCA_905207015.1. Lineage (GTDB taxonomy): Bacteria > Actinomycetota > Coriobacteriia > Coriobacteriales > Coriobacteriaceae > Collinsella. Next base: position 24,058 of record CAJLJQ010000001.1, read on the forward strand.
TACCTTTTTAGTAGCAGCGATTCGGGGCATTTTTGATGCTTATAGGCATGACGACCAGCTGCACGAGCTGACGTAACTCCCCAAATGTTCAATAAAATGGGCTCCTAACGAGAAGTACTCTCATTAGGAGCCCATTATTATGTGCAAACATATGTGACCAACGCAGCAATAGTACTCATATTTGGCATTTTTTGTCCACTGCCCCTTGCGCGAAGGTCCTCAGCGGAAAGTTTGACCCGTTTCGATGCACAAAAATGGGATGAATCTTCCCTGGCAACCGCCCAGAAAGATCCACCCCAAAGCAAGCGCTCGCTAGAACGTTCCGCCGCCGCCTCCGCCGACGCCGCCACCGCCGCCACCGGAAAAGCCGCCGCCGCTGCCGCCGCTCGAACTATCGGAACTCGAAGCCAGCTCGCGGATGGTCTCGTGGTACACATCGTTGAACGAATCGAGCGGGGACTCGTTGCCGTAGTGATGGTAATACCACCAGTAGCAGGGGTAGTTGTCGTAGAAATCGTCGCTGTTGCGCAGGTCCGCAGGCACGGCCTCGGCCAGCTGTCGCAGCACTTCTTTCGAAACGCCCAGGGCAACGCCCATCACCAGCAGTTTGTTCCACAAGATCAGGTCGCTGGGAATGGCCTCCTTCAGGCGCGTAAAGTCCTCAAGCCAATGCTTGAGCGCTTTACAGCGAGCCGCCACCTCGGCGCCCTCCGGCGTGTAGCGACGGAAGGTGCAGCTCAGGACAAAGCCCACGATCGTGACGGGGATCGAGATCATAGCGGCACCGACATTGGCATCCGCAAAGTCGGCATAGAACAGAGAGCCCAAAATGCCACAGACAATAATGATGCCGAGAACCAAGCCGGCAACCAGGGCGATGGTGCCGTCCGAGGCGATAAGCTCGCGCGCCTCCAGCTTGCCCTTAACCGTGCTCTGATAGTCCTCGAGCTTGTCGCCAACAGATGTGGTGCGCTCGCTAGCGTACTCCTCCAGCTCGCTAAACGTGCGCGAACGGACTCCGTCCTTATCGGGCTTAACGCCGGCGAAGAAGACCTTGAGCACATCGCGATCGATGCCGTCCTTCTTGGCAGCCTTCCAGGCCTCGTCGGTCACTGTGATGCGATACGTCTGCTCCTCTTTTTCGCGACGGAGCAGACCCTTCTTCTTGGTCTCGGTCGCTTCTTCCAGCTTGATCACGCGGTCGTCGGTAAGCTTCATAAGCGTGGCGATATATGCCTGATCGGGCACCTCGTTCCAGCTCATGAGGGCCGAAAGCACGGCGGGATGGTCGGCCGAAGGCACATCGCGGAAATATTCGTCCTGGAAAAGCGGCTTGGGCTTGCGGCGGCGCAGCTTGAGCACAACGATTGTGCCGGTAAAGGCCACCGCCGCGACAACACTTAGCACGGCAAGCGCATTGGCAATCATGCGAGCGTGAGCGCGGCGAGCGTTGGCCTCGTCGGCCCATTCCTTCTCTTCGCTCAGGATCGTTGACATGCGCTCTTCGCCCGAGGCGGCAAGCTGCGGCACCCAGTCGCTGGGGAAGGCGATGCGTGCCTCGGCGAATTCGCCCTGATGCACGCAGGGAATGGTATAGGTGACCATGGGCTCGTCCTCATCGAGCGACACGTCGCCCGTCAGCGGACCGTGGCCCCATGCGCGGAAGTTATCGCCCTTGACGGCAGCCGTCCCGGCAGCGGCATTTGCGAAATACACTTCCATCTCGACGTCATCGGAATCCGCCGACCAGCCGTCACCCACAAATTTCCAGTAAAGCTCGGCGGTATCGGCCCAGTTCATAACCGCACCGGTCATGGAATAACTCACGTAGTAGATTGCGCTGTCGCCGCTCTCGTGGGGGCTGAACACCTTAATCTTTACGCCGTCGTCGGACTGTTCCACCGTGTAAACGCCGTCGTCGCCTTTGTTTGCGCTGTCAACCTTGTTAAACGCAGCGTCGTCTTCCTCGACACTCAGCACATTGACGACCACCGAGCCGCCTTGCTGGTTAGAGCCTGTATTGATATCCCAATACACGCCGTTAATGTCATCGTCGAAATCGAACTGGCGTCCCTCGACAACGGTCAGCGAGCCATCGGCCTCAACCGTGGCACCGATATAGGTTTGGCTCATGGAGTAGCCGTCGGCGTGCGCGACGGCAGGCAGCAGCAACAACGCAAGCGCGACGAGTGCGCAGACGGAAGCGAACCGCGCAAACCGGCGGCGCTGCCGACAGGGCTGGGCAACGGGGGCGTTCATAGGCACATCCTTTGTCTGTGGTACCAGTAGCGTCATTGTCCCACGTTTGCGGGTTCATGTGACGAACATCTAGGTCAGCGGAGCGTCAAAACGGGACAAAAGTCACGCCCGCCGCCGGCACCTGGTGACGTTCCTTATCTGCCGGTAATCTGGAACACTCCTTGGCATAGCCCGCTCCGGCAATAGATACCACTTCATAGCTCCATCACAGGTGTAGCGGCTTTGTGTGGGTGCGGCATGCGCTGATTGAGCCGCCAGTTGAGGGGCATAAAGCAGTTGAGCGAAAACGGTTTGCCCCTTTGCCGTCCGCTTGAGGATCATGTCCCCCTTTTCCGCGGAAACCCCGGCAGTTGCGAAGAGCTGCCGGGGTTTCTGTCGTTTGAGGGCTAGATTGATTGACGACGATTAAGGCGCCGAGCCGGTGGTCCGGCACGCGCAACGTGTGGCCTCAGCAACTTGCAGGCCACGGCAGCGTCTCCCCCACCGCGCCCCGCGCTATACTCGTCCGCATGGACATCAACGCACGCAACATAGCAACAACCGCCGCCGACGCGCCAACGACGCCGGCCGCTCCCGCGCCCGTCGTGGGGCGCTTCGCCCCGTCGCCCTCGGGCCGTATGCACCTGGGCAACGTGTTCAGCTGCCTGTGCGCATGGCTTTCGGCCCGCAGCCAGGGCGGCAGCATCGTGTTACGCATTGAGGACCTGGACGATCGCTGCAAGCGCCCGGAACTTGCCGCCCAATTGATTGACGACCTGGCCTGGCTGGGGCTGGAGTGGGACGAAGGCCCCTACTACCAGCACGACCGCCTAGACCTGTACGAGAGCGCCTTGCGCCGGCTGAAAGACGCCGGCCTCACCTATCCCTGCTTTTGCACACGCGCCGAGCTCCACGCCGCGAGCGCACCGCACGCGAGCGACGGCACGCCCATCTACCGTGGCGCCTGCCGAAGTCTTTCGGCCGAGGAGGTGGCCCGCCGCAGCGCCCTGCGCGCCCCGGCCACACGTCTGCGCGTGCCCACCGTCGACGACCTCGCAGACGACGTGATCGAATTTGTGGATCGCACGTACGGCGCCCAATGCGAGGCACTCGCCACCGAGTGCGGCGACTTTTTGGTGCGCCGCAGCGACGGCGTGTTTGCCTATCAGCTAGCCGTGGTGGTCGACGACGCTGCCATGGGCGTCACCGAGGTCGTGCGCGGATGCGACCTGCTGGGGTCCACGCCGCGCCAGATCTATCTGCAGCACCTGTTGGGACTGCCCACGCCGCACTACGCACATATTCCGCTGCTCATGGCACCGGACGGCCGCCGCCTTTCCAAACGAGACCGCGATCTGGACCTGGGCGAACTCCGCGCCCGCTTCGGCACGCCCGAAACGCTGCTGGGCTGGCTCGCCGGGCAAACGGGCATCGCGCCGGACACCACGCCGCGCTCTGCCGAGCGGCTGGTCGAGCACTTTAGCTGGGATGTTATCCGCAAGCACAGGGAGAACATCACTGTAACGGCCGAGTAGCCAAATACGCCCCACCCCTACGCAACATCCCAAGGCTGGAGTTCGTCGCCCAGGCGAACGATGCAGTCGTAGAGCACGGTATGGCGCTCGGTCGGGTTGGCATCCCGATGAAAATGCCCGTAGTACCAGCGCTTGTAGTCCAAGCGGTCTTCCAACTCGTCAAAAAATGCCGTAAGTCGATCGACGGCGGGGCAATTCCAGCCGGGCGCCGGATAGAGCGTGGGCGAAAGCATACGCGTAGAGCAGGTGTGGGTGACCACGTAGTCGACCTTCCAGCCCACGCTGTCGAGCTTCGTCCGTGCCTCCTCAAAGTTGCGCTCGTCCGGCAACTCCTGCGGCCACCAGCTGGAATACGGAATGCGGTATTCCTTGTCCACGCTCGTGGCGCCGCCCATGGTAAAGACCGTTGAGCCGTCGAGTTCAAAAACCTCGCCGCGCGTCAGGCGCCGTATGGGCGAGGTGTCCGACAGGCGCTGTGTCAGTCCGCCGTGCCACAACTCCATGGGTCGCTCCGCCCAGTGGTCGAAACGTTCGTGGTTGCCGTCGACGAACAGCACGGTATAGGGGCGCGACTCCAGCCAAGCGATGTCGGCGCACTCCTCGGCAGAGAAATCCCACGGAAAGCCAAAGTCGCCGGCAATGATGAGATAGTCGTCGCTCGTCAGGCTTTCCCCAAGATCCCAATCGCGCAGCTTTTGCATGTCGAGGCCGCCGTGAATATCGCCCGTCACATAGACCGTCATCGGATCACCACTTCCCTGTAAGTCGCTAGCCCACATTCTGCACGATCACTAAGCCAACCGTTCCAGCCCTTCCATCCTTTAGGACCTACCCCTCGCTCTTCCATCCAAACGGGTCAAGCACCCAAAAAACCAGATCGAGCACGCCGCTGGTCATCATGGCACCGGCAAGGGCCATGCAAACATGCAGAGAACTGGCACTTCGGAGCACGTCAAATGGCCCCAGAACAGCCAGCAGCGCGACCGCTACGCCGGCCGCGCACAGCACAAGACACGGCCCTGCGTCCTTAACGCACTTCTTTGCGAGATGCTTTGCGTTGTCACTCATCGATATCGAACTCCTTAGAGGGTCGTTGTTCAGATGCATGCCGCCGCGGCGGAGCATGGTGGCAGGGTAAGTGTCACATATCGTGCGGACACAAAATACCGATCACCACCGCTTACCTACCGTTCACGTAGAAGGGACCCGATTTATATGCCCACAGATCTTGATCTCTTCCTCGGTCAGCGAGATCCTTCGATCAAGCTTCCTGGATAGGGGCTGGAAGATGAGACGGATGTCTCTAGGCACAACACCATAACGCCCGATCACCGTTATGGCTTTCGTCTAGAGCTGGGAGACCAGCTTTTTTGTTAGCGATGCTCCCTTTCAATCTCCGGCACTCCAAGAGCGCAGGCCTGTTGTTTTGACTACTTTAGACGAAAGGGTTTCGCTATGAGCACCGACATTATTGTTCGCTTTACCGACAGCTACGAGCAAAAAGTTGGAGACATTAAAAAGATCGTCGGGCTGATGTCCCCCAAATCCATTATCAAAATTATCGACACTCTCGATCTCGATGCCAACCCCCGCAATTCCCGTTTGGGCTCAGTGACCGATGCTATTCAGGCATCCATTCGCGCTGATGAGCTTTCTCCCACGCAAAAGCTCTTTCCTTTTAAATCAAAGGGAATTCTGCTCGCGTCCTCGAGCTACGAGTCCCTTGATCGCGGGCGTTATCGTCTAAGCTTTGCTTCTCACGACGAAGTTGAGGGAATTCTTGACGGCGGCCACAACACACTCGCAATCGGCAGCTACATTCTCAGCGAAGCCGAACATGCGCTTGGCAATCGACCTCCCAAAAAGAACGAAGTCACAATCTGGGATTCATTCAAGCAAACATGGATGAACCGTCGAACCGATATTGAAGAGTACCTGTCACTTCTCCGTGAAGAAAAAGCAGCCCTCAAAGAGAAAGGCATAAGCACTCTAGACTTCTCGATTCCTGTCGAATTGCTCGTTCCAACCGACCCAAACGATGCGCTCTGCGTTGAGAACTTCCGCACCTCACTTTTGGAAATCTGCGACGCTCGCAACAATAACGCTCAACTCACACAAGGCACCAAGGGCAATCAGGAAGGTCTTTTCGATTCCTTTAAGGCTCTTTATGCCGAAAAATATCCTGAATTTGCAGCCAAAATCAGCTGGAAAACCAACGACGGCAACCCCATTGAATCCAGAAAGCTTGTCGCACTCTCTTGGATCCCGTTATCGCTCATCTCGAGTAACGTCACCTCTGGCGACATCGAAGCGCCACAACTTCCCCTAGTCTATAGCGGCAAGGAGAAGTGCCAGGAAAAGTTCTTGCAGCTTATGAGGGATGACCGAGTAAGCAAAGCTGCTGGTTCAGCGCGCCGCGAACTCAAGAATCCGCAAGTTCTCAGCGCACTCAAAGTGGCTACGGACCTTCCCGGTCTATACGATGAAATCTATTCGCGTTTCCCCAAGCACTACAACAAAACAGGAAGCTACGGAAAAATCGGCGCCGTTAAGAGCCTTAAGAATAGTCGCAATGAATACAAAACTCCCTTCTTTGAAAAGACAACGGACAATCCTGTTCCTGATGGCTTTATCTACCCCCTAGTCTGTGGCCTCCGCGCATTGATGGAAGCAGATGATCAGGGGAAGGTGTATTGGAAAACTGATCCTCACAAGTTCCTCGATAGCCCGGCATTTGAAAATGTCGTCGCTCAATACAGCGGTGTCATTCAGCAATCTGACTACGATCCGCAAAAGGTCGGCAAGGGCGCTATGAGCTACACCGCCGTTGAAAACTCGATGAAGCTCGCAGTTCTTATGGGCTAGCGGATACTTAGGCAAAGCATCGGCGCGCAAGGACGTCATTTATGCCCGACGCACTTGCGCGCTTATTATTAAGCTGGCTATGTAAAACTCCGGTATAGAAATGAACTATTGTCGTTCTTTATCGACCAGTAGTTGGCAAAACTCCCCTACGTCCATCAGCCAGCTTTGCTGTTCAGCCGTATATGAACCAAATACAGGACGAGGCACAACCAGTTGGAGACTATGCCTGCGCATCGAGTCCGTGTACTCAGTGCTCACCGCCACATCAAGTGTAATCAAATGCTTATTTTCAATTCTATCCGCTTCTTCCAACACTTGGCGCCAGCGCTCTTTAACGGTCGTTTTTGCGCCAAGCATGGTCAGCTTCTCGACAGGATACAAAGGATTTCTATAAGCCTCAATCGACGGCATAATGAAATCTGGCTTTGATTTGCCCTCAGTATACGGCTGAGCGGAATAACTTATGCCCCATCCCTTAAACAGGTACTCAAGTTGATGCTCGAAAGCAGTTCCCGCGCGCGATTTCCTCCGCTGGAAAGCTGACATCGTGGTCCGTAACACTCCATCAACATCGAGATCGCCTCTTAGATAGGGAGCCAAATCGCGCTCAAGCAAATGTCTCTCGAATACCTTAAAGAGAATCTCTTCTCGCTCATAGCAGTCAAGAAGGCACTTGTCGGGGTTGCTCCTCCAATCAAGCACACCCAAAGTCGAGATGGAATACCTCGTGAATTCAATCCCTTTGGGAAAAGAATCACCGAACTTTTCGACCATTTCATCCAAATACGTAACAGCTGACGTGGGAAGCGAAACTTCGATGCCAATCGCTTCAAGAATGGATGCGGCGATTGAGTCTATTCGCCTGTCATCTGCGGTTGACCGCGAAAAACCACTGTCGTCAACTTCGTTCAAACCGAAAAGCCATCTTAATTGGCACTCGGCATTTGATCCTTGTCTAGCAAATACAATCAGAAGACCATGCTCGTCTGAAGGTGCAATGACCATCAGGTCACCGATTCTCGAGGCTCGTATCGCTTCGCTATCGTTGTAATAGAGCCTGTATTCTGTCCTAGTCGGATGCTTCCTGCGCGCGTCGTACCAAGTCGTAAACCCGTGATCAAACAAAGGGTCTGCATCGTCGCAAAGAAATACGAAGGTCGTCGGTATATTTCTTATATCATCGTCGCCAAACAGGGAACGGAGCTCCGCAGTTCCGTTGAATTCATGCTGGTTGCTGCGTTTTCTATCAATATCAACAGCAACGAGTTTCTTCGCAACCGCGCCGTCAAAATAGCTACTCAGAACTCCGTAGTCCATCGAAATACGCTCCCATCATCAGCTTGGCCACTGCTCGCACAGCCGGTACGGTGACAGAATTACCAAATTGATGATATGCCTGCGTATCCGAAACCGGAATAATGAATTGATCGGGGAACCCTTGAAGTCGGGCACATTCACGCGGAGTCAGCTTGCGAGGGTTCTTCCCCTCGCCACGTGAAACAAGAATCTCACTTCCGTCCTTGTGATAGCGTGCTGAAAGCGTCCTTGTCGTGTCATTGGGGCCAACCGTGCTATAGCCAAAGCCATTGCCTGCCGCCTGATGCTTTTCCTTATATGCACGCAAATAAGCCCACAGTTTGTCGGAAAGAACGTATCGATCATCAGGAGCATCTTCAAGAATCTCCCCGACGGTGTGCCCACCGCCCCCAAGCTCTAGTTGGTCCCAATCAAAATTAGTTTTTTTCTTAAAGCCAACAATGTAAATGCGCTCACGATGCTGGCAAGTCCAATTCTTGCTATCAAGAACCTTGTAGTGCACATCGTAACCAAGCTCGTCCTTAAGGGTCTGCATAATAATCCTGAAGGTCTTGCCGCGATCGTGACTCGTTAGATTTTTAACGTTTTCCAGCAGGAAAGCATCAGGTTTTTTGTCGCGAATAATACGAGCTACTTCGAAAAATAATGTCCCCTGCGTCTTGTCTTCAAAGCCAGTAGCACGTCCCATCGATTTTTTCTTTGAAACGCCCGCGAGCGAGAATGGCTGGCACGGAAATCCCGCCAATAAAACGTTAAATTTTGGAATGTCGTCCGAACGAACGTCATGAATGTCCCCAGCTGGCTGATCACCATAATTCATGCGGTACGTCTTCTGTGCATATTTATCCCACTCGCAAGAAAAAACGCACTTGCCACCAAGTTCTTGGAACGGCAAGCGAATGCCACCGATACCAGCAAATAGGTCAATGTAAGTGAAAGGAGCGTCCTCCCGATCACCCTGCGCAAAAGGCGCCTGATAACCTAGGGAGCGTATAAACGTGAGCTCCGTAGCAGATGGACTGGTCTCGCCAGTCTCCCAACGCCGGACGGTTCTATCACCATTAGGTCCCATGCCAAGAGCGGCGGCGAACTCCTTCTGAGTCAGCGCGAGCTCCTTGCGTTTGGCAGTTATCTCTTCCCTAACGTCTTTCATGCTATCCAATCGGAACAAACTACGGACGAACTGTCCGCTAATTGACACAGCGTTATCAAGATTAAACGCGATGCATGGCAGTTGCAACACTTTGTTGCAACGCCTTTCAACGGTAACTTAGATTAACGTGCCGCACGGACAAACAATTGCCCCAACTTGCAACTAGCCAACATCAGGCCTGCGTATTCAGTCACAACCTAGAGCTATCAGCAAAGGCCTCATTAGTTCGCGTCGTTTGGCGGTTTTAGAGTTCTCTTCTACAAGATCTTTCAGCCACTGCATATCGAGCCCTTGCCCAAGCGCGTCGTTATAGGCATCGATAATTAATGAGGGGTCCTCGCAATCGAGGCAAAGATCGACAAGCGTGCGCTCGGGTTTGGTTACCGGCAGGCCGTCGAGCCAGACGATATCCTGCTCCGCAATCTCGCGCTTTACAAAAGAAAGGGATTCGTTTCTCGTATTGATGCGCATGGGCGCGGTCATCCTGTAGGGGGACAGAAAGAAATCGCCGATTTGCTGAAGGTTCGCCGCCGTCGTACCGCTCACAGCGATGCCATCCCACTGGCGCTTTCTCTCCCACGCACAAAGGGAGGGATTGGTGAGCTTCCAAAGAGCGTTGAGCTCATCGGTGCCTCGGCGCTGCGCGCCCGACATCCGGTAGGCGCCGTGGCATATCCGCTCAAGACGCCCCACGCGGCATGAGTGCGCCAGCGCATCTCGAGAAATGTCCATGCGAGCCGCCTGGGCTGTGGTAAACACGCCCTCACTCTCGGAAAGCTCGCTTATCGCCGTTATGTTGCTAAAGTACTTCATGTTGCAATTGTAGGATATTTTCATACTTTTGCAACGTGTTTTTGATCCGTGCGATCCATACGCCTTGCTTATCCCATTTCTGACGCCGGCTTGATACCGGCCCACCATCTCCCGCTATCGAGGTCTAATACTTTTCCCACTGCCACCCAAAAACTCATCCAACATTAATCTTGGCTCAAGAATCGCTTAATCTATAACCTGCACTATAGAGTTCGACCAAGAGCGGGGCGGCGCCGCGCAACGCAGGCCGCCGAACGCAACGCTCGCGCCCGGGCAGATCGCCTGGCGTCGCGCCCATCGAACGAAAGGACAGGTCATGGACGACCTCGAAAAAGTTGAAACCATCCGCACCAAGTGCAACGTGAGCTACACCGATGCCAAGGCCGCGCTCGACGCCGCCGACGGCAACGTCCTGGACGCCATCATTTGGCTCGAGTCGCAGGGCAAGACGCAGACCACGTCGGCGCACGCCGCCACCGAGTCCGCGCCAGCCGACGAGCCCTCGGCTGAGATGGTCGCCGCGCAGGTCGCCTACGAAAAGTCGAGCGAAAAGACCGACTTCTCCAAGAAGATGGACAGCGTGTGGGAGTACCTCAAAAAGCTCTTCCGTCTGAGCCTGGACACCAAGTTTATCGCCACGCGCCGCGACGCGATCATCCTCAACATTCCCATCCTGATTCCCATCGTCGCCCTGTTTGCCTGGGGCGCCACGATATGGCTGATGCTGCTTGGCTTGTTCTTTGGCATGCGCTACCGCATCGATAGCGACGGCGACGTGCCCGGCAGCATCAACAACCTGATGGACAGCGCTGCCAATGCCGCGGACGACATCAAGCAAAATCTGAACGACGACAAGTAATCGCAGACGGGGGCACGTATGGCACGGATCCTGATTGTAGAGGACGAGGAGAAAATCGCCCGCTTTGTGACGCTCGAGCTGGAGCACGAGGGCTACCAGGTGGAGCACGCCGCCGATGGCCGCACCGCCGTTGACCTAGCGCTGGAGCGCGACTACGATCTGATTCTGCTCGATGTACTGCTGCCGCAGCTCAACGGCATGGAGGTGCTGCGGCGTGTCCGCAAGCACAAGGATGTGCCGGTGATCATGGTCACCGCGCGCGATGCCGTGATGGACAAGGTGGCCGGGCTCGACGCCGGTGCTGACGATTACCTGACCAAGCCGTTTGCCATTGAGGAGCTGTTCGCACGGATCCGCGTGGCGCTAAAGCGCTCGGAGGCTGTGCGGACGGCTTCGGGCGTTGGCGGCGTTGGGGCGGGCGGTGCGGGCGGGTGCGCCGTTGCGATACCCCCAGCTGGCGACTCGGCCAAGACCTCTGCCTCGCCCTCCCCCACCGCGCTCACCGTGGGCTCGGTTGCGCTCGATCCCGACCGCCGCGAAGTCACGGTCGGCGGCTCGCCCATCGTGCTAACCGCCCGCGAGTTCGATGTCCTCGCCCTGCTTATGACGCATGCCGGCACCGTGCTCACGCGCGAGCGCATTGCGCACGAGGCGCTAGGCTACGACTATGTGGGCGACACCAACAACGTCGACGTGCACATCGCGCACCTGCGTGCCAAGATCGAAGACGCCGGCGGTGCCCGCATCATCCAGACCGTGCGCGGGGTGGGCTATGTCTGCCGCGCGTAACGACGAGGCTAAGCGCGTCACCTCCATCGCCCGCGCCATCAACTGGAGCTATATGTGGCGCCGCTTGGTGAGCTACGTCTGGCTGGATCTGTTACTGCTGCTTGTTGCGGCGGCGACCCTCGTCTATGGCTACAACCAGACGCTGCCCGATGGCGCGTTTACCGCGGGATGGATCCCCAGCGCCAGCGTTCACGGCATGTCACTGACGCCCGCGCGCGGCTGGGACCTGACAACGCTCACCTATACCGTCGAGTTTGCGCGCACCACCAAGACCTTCCCCCTCGCGCAGGACCTCGTCGCGCTATGGCCTCTCTACCTTGTCGTTGTGGGTTGGCAGGTCATCAGCGTGCTCAACATGCTCGGCGGCGCCCGCCGCGTGCGCCGCACTATGGCGCCGCTCAACGACCTGGCCTTGCGTGTGGACGAGCTCGGCCGCATGCAGCTCGCCGGCGGCAAGATGGAAACGCTGGAGCAGGCCATCGAGCGCGCAAGCGTCGACTCGCCGAGCGTCACCACCGGCGACGCCGACCTGGCGAGCATCGAGGTCGCACTCAACCGCCTGCTGCGCCAGATGCAAGAGGCAAAGCTGCAGCAGATGCGCTTTGTCAACGATGCGAGTCACGAGCTGCGCACGCCCATCGCGGTGATTCAGGGTTACGTGAACATGCTCGACCGCTGGGGCAAAGACGACCCGGACGTGCTGGCAGAATCCATCACCTCGCTCAAAGCCGAAAGCGAGCATATGCAGGAGCTCGTGGAGCAGCTGCTGTTTTTGGCACGCGGCGATGCCGGGCGCACGGTCCTGCGGCGTGCGAATACCAACCTGGCCGCACTGGTCGGCGAGGTATGCGAGGAATCGCAGATGATCGATGCCGCGCACACATATCGACTGGCGTACGATGCCGCACTTACCAGCGACCCGCGCTGCGACGCGCCCGTTGACGTGGCGCTCGTGAAGCAGGCTCTGCGCGTGATCGTGCAGAACGCCGCCAAGTATTCGGACGCGGGCACATCCATCTCGTTTGGCGTGACGCCGGATGCGGGCGCAGGCACGATCGACATAAGTGTTGAGGACGAGGGTATCGGCATGAACCAGGAATCCGCAGCTCACGCGTTTGAACGGTTCTATCGCGCCGACAACGCACGCGATGCCGGCGCGCAGGGCTCGGGTCTGGGGCTCGCCATTGCCAAGTGGATCGTCGACAGCCATGGCGGTGTCATCGGCGTGACCTCAGTCGAGGGCGTCGGCAGCCGCTTTACGATTCGCCTGCCGCGGTAGGGGCGTCTCTCACGAATCGAAGGTGAATGCTTTTCCGCGAAGTGAACGACCTATTTTGGACCCCCGAAGCATCCACACTTTTTGACGCCAAAACCGCAGGAAAAACCTTACGAAACCGCAGGAAACGGTGCCTCCAAAGTGTCGATGCTCCAGGGGTCCGATTTCACTCGTTCACTTCGCGGAAAAGCATTCACCTTCGTTTTACGGCAGCCCGTCAGTCACCCTCTCGGCATTAAAAATGGGGTAAGGCCACGTGGCCTTACCCCATTTTTCGTTAGCTATAGCAGCTTGTGCGCTACTCACGGCACAGGTGCACGGCGAAGCCGGCGAACTCGCGCTTAAAGTACACGAGCTTGGTGCTACCGTCGGGCAGCAGCGCGCGCGACTCCTCGTTGACCTCGAGCCCGCGCTCGGCAAACCACTTCTCGGCCGCATCGATGTCGTTGACGGCAAAGCCAATGTGGCCCTTGGTGCCACGACCGTTCTGCTTCATAACCTCGACCAGCGAATCGTTAAAGTACGAAACCGGGGTCTCGATAACGGGCAGGCCCATCATCGTCGAGAACAGCTCCGCGATCTCCAAGGCTTCTGCCGGGTCGGTGGCGTTAATGCCCACATGGGCAACGCGCATGCCAAAGAGCTCAACCGGATTGGCGTTCTGCTCATTCATACAGGCAGCGCCTACTGAGCCATAACGTCGAGAACGGCCTTCTCGGCAGCGACGCGGTTCATGCCGGTCATGAAGGGCACGCCGCTCACGTACGGGCAGGTGAGGCCCTCGGGGGCAACGGTGGTGGCGATCAGCAGGTCGGCGCCCTCGTCGCAAGCGTCCTTGGCCTCGGAGATGGCGCACTGCACGATCTCATACTTGCCGGCATAACCGTTGGCGTCGAGCAGGGTGGCGACCTTCTGGGCAACGAGCGTGGAAGTAGCAGCGCCAGCACCGCAAGCCAAAACGATTTTCTTCATAGGTAATGTCTCCCTTCATGGTTTACTTTAGGTAAGTGTACCGCAGCGAGCGATGGCACTCGGCCTCGATGAGCTTTTATGCCAGTTTGCTTGCGCGCTGCGTATAATACATCCAGTACGTGTTGTCATACCGCTCGCTTTATGAGCGACTAAGGACCCTAATATGCCCGATTCCCGCACACTCTGGACCGCCGTCGTTATCATCTGTATCGCCGTGTCGGTGTTCTTTAGCATCAAAAAACGCACCACGTTTAAGCGCCTGCAGCAGCTTATGGCTGCCAAGCAGTGGGACGAGTTTGATCGTTTGCTCGACGCCAAACTCACCAGCATGCTGTACCCGCGCTACAACCGTGACTACCTGCGCCTGAACTCCTATCTGCTGCGCGAGGACCACGAGCGCGTCGACGAGATGTTCGACCTGCTGCTGGGGCTCAACCTGCCCAAGATGCAGCGCGTCGACCTGGTGATCAAGGCCTTTAACTACTACGTTGGGCAGGAGGATCGCAAAAAGTCCAAGGAGCTGCTGCACGAGATCAAGGGCTTTGAGGGCGGTCAGGCCGAGGCGGTCGCGCACGAGTGTCAGCTGATGTACGACACGATGATCCTCAAGCGCCACAACGACATTCCCGAACTGGAGCGCATGCTCGAGGATGTCGGCGACGACCCGGTCAAGCGCTGCCGCTTGGAGTACCTGCTGGCCCTGCAGTACCAAAACAAGGGCGACGAGGCAAAGTATACCGAGTACTTGGAAAAGTCGGGTCAGCACTCGATGGCCGTCAACGCGTAACGGACGGCTTGTGCTAGACTTCTAGTCTCACGGGGGCGTGGCGGAATTGGCATACGCAGGAGACTTAAAATCTCTCGCCGCAAGGATTGTGGGTTCGAGTCCCACCGCCCCTACCACGTATTGTCTACGGGCCCGTATCCCTTTGGGATGCGGGCCCGTTTCTTTTAGATGCCGTCAACTGCAGGGCAGCTAATTTGGGACGTAGCTTTTTTGACTACTTTTTTCCACTCACCCAATGAGTTTTCTCACACATTTTTCGATGGAAAAACGTGGTTATCTCGCACATTTTCCGATGGAAAAACGTGGTTGTCTCACACATTTTCCGATGGAAACGCCCAAATGGCCTTATACTAGCCGAGAGGGTTGGGAGGCAATATGCAACGACAGCTTATGAGTGAACTTATCGCTTGGAAATCAAGGGCGAATCGTAAACCTCTCTTGCTTAAGGGAGCCCGCCAGACAGGAAAGACTTGGCTTCTTAACGAATTCGCAAGCCAGCAGTATCGAAACGTCATTCGTTTTGACTTTATGCTCGAGCCGAGCACACGCTCGCTGTTCGATGGGGACCTCGACCCCAAGCGCATCATCTCCCAGATAGAGCTCCTACGTGGCCAAACCGTAACGCCGACAGACACGCTCATCATCTTCGACGAGATCCAAGAGGCGCCACGCGGGATCACCTCGCTCAAGTACTTCAACGAGCTTGCACCCGAATACCACATCGTAGCAGCCGGTTCCTATATGGGCCTCGCGCTCCGACGCGAAAACGAGTCATTTCCCGTCGGCAAAATCGACCAGCTCACCATGCGTCCCATGGGGTTTGCCGAGTTCGTTCGCGCCGTCGACGGCAACCCGCTCGCCGACGCCATCCTTGCCGCAGACATGAACCTTCTAGCAAACGTCACCGAAAAGCTCGTGCACTTGCTCAAGGAATACCTTGTTGTCGGTGGTATGCCCGAAGTTGTCTCCGCTTTCGCCGAGACACGCGACTTCATTGAAGCCCGAAGGCTTCAGCAGCAAATCATCGAGGCTTACGAATCCGATTTTGGCAAACATGCACCCGCCCGCATCGTCGAGCGCATGAGGTTGGTTTGGAAATCCCTTCCCGGCCAGCTTGCCAAGGAGAACAAGAAGTTTGTCTATGGCGCCCTTCGCCCCGGAGCGCGCGCACGCGATTTTGAGGAAAGCCTCCAGTGGCTCACGGACTACGGAATCGTTCATAAGGTGCCGCGCGTTTCCGCTCTCAGGGCACCGCTTTCGAGCTATGAGGACCTCTCGGGCTTCAAGCTGTTTTGCATCGACACCGGCATCCTCGGCGCGCTCTCCGGTCTCTCTCCGGCCATCGTTCTTAACGGATCCGCTGTTTTTACCGAGTTCAAAGGTTCGCTGACCGAACAATACGTCGCGCAGGAGCTTTTGCTCCAGGACAAAACTCCCGTGTATTGGTCCTCTACCTCTGGCAATGCCGAAACCGACTTTGCCATCGACCATGCGGGAACCGTGCTTCCGCTTGAGGTCAAGGCGGCAGAGAACCTTAAAGCGAAGAGTCTGAAAATAGCCTGCGAAAAATTCAAACTCGAGCGTTGCGTGAGGAGCTCTCTGGCGGCATATAGAGACGAGGACACGCTCGTCAATATTCCGCTTTGGGAAATTGGGCAAATCGACAAACTGGCATAAAGGCTGCGGAGGCGCTCAGCAAGGACTGTCCCCAGGTGCCGGCAGAAAAGAAACGTCCCTAGGTGCCGGCTGTTGAGTTGCGGTGGAATAGGGACTGGTTGGGGCCCGAAAGGGCGATTTTAGTCCGCATTTCACCGCAACTTATGAGGGGATGGTTAAAGGGCGCTCAGGCTCGGGGTCCAGGCGATGGTGGGAGTCGCGCCGTCGAGAACCTCGTTGATGGTGGCGGCCATACCGGCGAGCAGGCTGTTCTCGCTCACGGTAAGCGTCTTGTAGCCGCCGGCGCGCATAAGCTCGCGGATCACCACGGCGCCGGCCAGAATCACGCCCGCGCGCTTGGGCTGCACGCCCGGCAACGCGGCAATGCCCGTAACGTCCAGCGCGGACATGCGCTCGATAGCGGCTGAAACCTGTTCCATCGAAAGCTCGCGCAGGTGCACAAAGCTCGAATCATACGGTTCCAGCTCGTGAACGAGTGCCACGAGCGTGGTGACGGTGCCACCCACCGCGACGAGGCGCTCGGCGCGCTCAAAGTCGACAGGCAGGCCCTCAAAGTAAGCCCCGAACTGCTCGCCCGCCCATACGCCAGCGGCGGCAAGTTCACTGTCCGTTGGCGGCAGCGCCGAGAAAAACCGCTCCGTCACGCGACGGCAACCGATGTCCAGTGAGCGCGTTCCCTTCAGCGCAAAGACCCCGCGCTCAGGCGCATAGACGCCCGTCGCGAGCTCCGTGGAGCCACCGCCCGAATCGGCGACGATGATGCGCTCGTCAGCAAAGTCGTGTGCCACGCCAAAAAACGTCAGGCGCGCCTCGACCTCGCCCGGAATCACCTGCGGTTCGAGCCCCAGATCGTGCAGACCGTCCAGCAGCAGTGCGGCGTTGGACGCATCACGCGCAGCACTCGTGCACGTGGTGCAGATGCACGCGGCCCCAAAGGCACGGGCTTCGTCCACAAACATGTGGCACGCAGCGAGCACGCGCTCAACGGCCGCCTCGCAAAAGCGCCCCGTCGCGTCCACGCCCTCGCCCAAGTCGGTGATCTCGGTATGCTTGGACGATTCCACGATCGCCCAGCCCTCGACCTGCGCTAGCACTAGTCGCGACGACACCGTTCCCAAGTCGATCGCGGCCACCTTATATCGTTTGCAATTTGTCATTGCGGGCTCCCCTCCGGGCGCTACTCGCCTACTCGCCGCTGGACGCGACCGTCTGACCCTCGACGCCGTTAAATCCAAACAGCATGTCGAGCGTCTGAATGTACCACGGCGCGTCCTTGCCGACTTCCTCAATCTCCTTGGCCACTTCGCTGGCCTTCTTGGCGTTTGAGGACTTTTTGCTCGACGACGAATCCGAATCCTCGTCCAGACCCTGTACTTCAATCCTCTTTTCTCCGGGCATCACCATGCCCAGTTCCCGTGCCCGATCCTTAATGCCCTCTTCCGAGAGCCACTTGTCAGTGTCTTTTTTCATCTCATCTCTGTATTGCTCGCGAATCTCGACCTGCTTGGCCAAGATGTCGTTCGAGCGTTTTGCAACGTACAGGTCGCGTACGGGAAAATACAGGCTCACGAGCGCCAGCGCCACCACGATACCGATAAACAGCGGACGAAGAGAGCCATGCGTAAAGTCATAGATCGCCTTGACCACCGCGTTGTCGTTGGCGTAATGCATAAAGTCCGAGCCCGAAAGACGGCTCGAAGGCCTGCTCGACCTGTCGTGTGCCTGAGTCGAGGGACGCGACGCATGCGACGAACGTGCCGGGCGCACCGGTCCATCTGTCGAAGTATTCACTTGAGCATTGGGGCGCGAGGTACTTGTCGGGCGCTGCGCGGGGCGGTCGACGCCGGCGTAGGCGGACCCACCGAGCTGCACCGTGCGCGCACGACGAGGCGACGGCTCGCGCGAACCGGCGGAATAGTACCTGTTGTCGTAAATCTGATCCATGTGCGCCTTGTGCGGTTGAGGTTTGTTTGCGCTAAGTCCTTTAGTTATAGCACGAGCGCGCGCACCACCTTCGGCAGCCTTTGCTCGACATAAAAAAGGCGCTGAGCCATATGGCCCAGCGCCCAACGGCGGCCATCAGAAGTGGAGCGGAGCCGAGTCAACCCCGCCCCCCCCGAGCACCACTTGTTTAGCGAATGTTGTAAAACGCGGCCTTGCCGGCATAGCGTGCGCTGCCCTCGAGCTCGTCCTCGATGCGGATGAGCTGGTTGTACTTGGCGATACGGTCGCTGCGGCACGGGGCGCCCGACTTGATCTGGCCGGCGTTGACGCCCACGACCAGGTCGGCAATCGTGGGGTCCTCAGTCTCGCCGGAGCGGTGGCTCACGATGCAAGCATAGCCGGCCTCCTTGGCGGTCTCGATGGCCTCGAGCGACTCGGTGAGTGTGCCGATCTGGTTGACCTTGACCAGGATCGCGTTGGCGGCACCCAGCTCGATGCCCTTCTTGAGGCGCTCGGTGTTGGTGACGAACAGGTCGTCGCCCACCAGCTGCACCTTGTTGCCAATGCGGCGGGTGAGCTCAACCCAGCCGTCCCAGTCCTCCTCGGCCATGCCGTCCTCGATGGAGATGATGGGATAGGTGTCGACGAGCTTCTCCCAGTAATCAACCATCTGGGCGCTCGTGTACTCCACGCCCTCGCCCTTGAGCTCGTACATGCCGGTCTCGGCGTTGTAGAACTCGGTCGAGGCCGGGTCCATGGCGTACATGAAGTCGACGCCGGGCTTAAAGCCGGCCTTCTCCACGGCCTTGGTGATGTACTCGAACGGCTCGGCATTGGTCTTGAGGTTGGGCGCAAAGCCGCCCTCGTCGCCCACGCCGCCGCCCAGGCCGGCCTCGTGCAGCACGCCCTTGAGGGTGTGGTAGACCTCGGCGCACCAACGCAGACCCTCGGCAAAGCTCGGGGCGCCCACTGGCATGATCATGAACTCCTGGAAGTCGACGTTATTGTCGGCATGCACGCCGCCGTTGAGGATGTTCATCATGGGCGTGGGCAGCAGATGGGCGTTGACGCCGCCCAGGTACTGGTACAGCGAAAGACCCGCCGACTCGGCAGCGGCGCGGGCGACGGCCAGCGACACGCCCAGGATGGCGTTGGCACCGAGCTTGGTCTTGTTGGGGGTACCGTCCGCGGCAATCAGCGCGGCATCGACGGCGCGCTGGTCGAAGGCGTCGAGGCCCACGACGGCGTTAGCGCACTCGTTATTGACGTGCTCGACGGCCTGCGAAACGCCCTTGCCCAGATAGCGGCCCTTGTCGCCATCGCGCAGCTCGCAGGCCTCAAAGGCACCGGTCGAAGCGCCCGAAGGCACCATTGCGCGGCCAAAGCTACCGTCCTCGAGCACGACCTCGACCTCGACAGTGGGATTGCCGCGGCTGTCGAGCACCTCGCGACCGTAGACGTCCAAAATATCGCTCATGTTGTCTCCCTCTCACTTGGAAACGGGTTGAATGCTTGGCGACACGGCTTGCACGCTACAGCGGCGCGCAGGTTCATAAGTTAGCCTTATCGCACTTTTTGCATTATGCCCTAAGTTAGCCAAGGGATACAATCTTTTTAAAAAATAATAGGGGCGATGGGACAAGTCCGTCCCGTCGCCCCCGCAGTCTTACTCCTCTGCCTTTGCGGCATCCCAGAGGTCATTGAGGCCGTGGGTCGAAAGCTCGGCAAGATCCACGTGGGCGTCGGCCGCCATCTGCTCCATCGCGGCCCAACGGCGGCGGAACTTGGCCGTGCTGGCACGCAGGGCGCTCTCGGCGTCAATTCCCTCTTTGCGCGCGACGTTGACCAGGGCAAAGAGCAGGTCGCCAAACTCCATCTCGCGCTCGGGCGAGCCGGGAGCCTCGGCCTCAAACTCGGCACGCTCCTCAGCGACCTCGTCCCACACGTCCTGGACCGTCTCCCACTCAAAGCCCACGGCAGCCGCCTTGCGCGACACCTTCTGAGCCTGCATCAGCGCCGGCAGGTGCGTGGGTACACCGTCGAGCAGACCCTCGGGTGCGGCCCCGCCTGCCGCCACGGCCTGGTCTTTGGCGGCCTTCTCGGCAAGCTTGACCTCGTCCCAAATCTTGAGCACCTCGTCGGAGTTGTCGGCATCCGCATCGCCAAACACGTGCGGGTGACGACGGATGAGCTTGGCGTCGATATCGCGCGCCACATCGGCCAGCGAAAACTCGCCGGCATCCGCCGCAATCTGCGCATGCAGTACGACCTGCATGAGCACGTCGCCCAACTCCTCGCGCAGGTGTGCCGCGTCGTCGGCCTCGATGCAGTCGAGTGCCTCGTAGGCTTCCTCGATCATGTTCTTGCCAATGCTGCGGTGCGTCTGCTCGCGGTCCCACGGGCAGCCGTCGGGCTGACGCAGGCGCCAGATGGTCTGCACCAGATGCTGCAGCTCGGCCGACGCGTCTACCAGCGTGGACAGGTCGCGCGAACCCTCGGCATTTTGCTGAGCCATATGCTCGGCCATGGTTAGTCCTCCCCCATGATCACATGGCGGAACGCGCCGCCCTCGTAGACGCCGTAGCTATGTGTGCCGTCCTTGGGGATGCTCACGCTGCCGGGATTGAAGAGCCACAGACCCGGGTGCGCGGCGCTTTCCTCGTTAACCTTGATGTGCGTATGGCCGTAGACGAGCGCGGAGCCCTCGGGCAGCGCGGGCGCGTGGTCAACGCTGTTGTGCATGCCGGCGCCAAAAACGTGGCCGTGCGTCAGGAACAGCTCGCGGCCGGCCTCGTCGAACAGCGTGGCGTAGTCGGCCATGACGGGAAAGTCGAGGACCATCTGGTCGACCTCGGCGTCGCAGTTGCCGCGGACGGCAATGATGCGGTCGGCCAGGGCGTTGAGCAGCGGAATCACGCGCTTGGGGGCGTAGTCGCGCGGCAGGTCGTTGCGCGGGCCGTGGTAGAGCAGGTCGCCCAGCAGCACGATGCGGTCGGGCTGCTCGGATTCGATTGCGGCGACCAGACGCTCGGTCCAGTATGCCGAGCCGTGAATGTCGGAAGCGATGAGGTATTTCATGGTGGTCCTTTCGGGTGGGGCTGATGTGGCCGGGCGCGAGATGTCGCCGGCCGCGCTATTCAAATCGCAGTGCCGAGGCTTGTGCCGTCTGCATCACGCGCTGGAGCGGCACGTTATGCTCGCGGGCAAGACGGGCGCAGTCCTCGTACTCGGGCGCCGCACGCTCACTGCCGTCGGGCAGGGTGGCCACCTTGACGGCCACTTCGCCCCAAGGCGTCGCCACCTGCTCAAAGCGGCGTGGCAGACAGACGCGTTCCATCACCTGGCGACGAATGCCGTTGGTCGTGGTTTCCAAAAAGATGATCGTCTGCAGATGGTCAATGTCCTCGCGGGCGCAGATTACCTGCAGCTGCCAGCCGGGGCGACCTTTTTTGCAGTAGAGAGGCAACCAGTGCACCTCGCGCGCACCTGCCTCGCGCAGGCGGTCCGCGGCATAAGCGAGTACCTCGGGCGACGCGTCGTCGATGTCGCACTCCAGCTTGACGATGGTTTCGGGCGCATCGATCTCGCGGGACAGCGGAGATGTACTTCCACGTTGCATACGGTCCGGATCCTTTCCGCGCGGGCTCGTTTTATTCACCCAAACGCTAGCACATCGGACGTGGCACAGGCGTGACTTTCGTCCGTCGCCGCCCTCGCCCCTATCCAAATATGTACATCAGCCTCCAAACATGTCATTTTTTGTCGGTTTTGGAGGCTGGCGTACACGTTTTGAGAGCAAGCGAGGCCGCACCGCCTTTCCAATCGATTTCGGCACCCGGCGTGCGCGGCGTGTTGAGAGCTGCACCATTACAATGGAGCGGATTCACCAAATGCAAAGGAGTCGCCATGCCCGCCTGCCCGCTGGTCGATTGCCATACTCATACCTCGTTCTCGGACGGGCACGCCTCGTTCGAGGACAACGTCCGTGCCGCTGCTGCCGCCGGCTGCCGCGTCATGGTCTCGACCGACCACCTTCCCCTGCCCGCCAGTATGGATGCTAACTGCGAGGTGCAGGTCGTCGAGGGCGACTTGCCGGCACATCGTTTGGCCTTTGAGGACGCCCGCAAACTCGCCGCGCAGATTGCGCCGGAGCTCACCTTTATCTACGGTTTTGAATGCGATTGGTACGAGGGCTGCGAGCCCTTGGTAGAGCGCTGGTCCCAGGGCGCCGTCGTACGTCTGGGCAGCGTGCACTGGATTGGCAACCCGGGCGATATTGCGGCAGGCGCCGCGGGCACGGCAGGGACAGAGGACGTCGCGCGCCCCGATACACCCGATTCCCTTTGCGGTTGGATCGACGACGATACCAACTTGCATGTTTGGGAAAACTTAGGCGTGCGCGGCGTGTGGGAGTGCTACGTCGACGACTGGTGCCGTGCTTGCGAAAGCTCACTCAACTTTGACGCGATGGCCCATCCCGACCTGGTCATGCGCTTTTCGAAGGACGGCTTTGCACCCGACTTTGACCCCGCGCCGTTTTGGGAGCAGATGGCCGAATGCGCCCACGATACGGGTCGCCGCGTTGAGGTCTCGACCGCCGCACCGCGCAAGGGGCTCGACGATTACTACCCCGCGACCGGGCTGTTGCGCCGCTTCGCCCATGCCGAGGTGCCCATCACCTTTGGCTCGGACGCGCACCGCGCCTGCGACATCTGCTGGAACATCCGCGAGGCCCAGGCCCACGCCTACGACTGCGGCTACCGGGCCTTCGATATCCCCCACCCCACCGGCGAATGGGAATCCACGCCCCTCGCCTAACTAGTCGTTTAAGAACGTCCCCAATGACTAGTGGCGGCGGGCGTTGAGTTCGCCGGCCAGTTCGTCGAGGGTGATGCCGTAGCGCTCGAGCGTCACGAGCAGGTGGTAGATCAGGTCGCCGGCCTCGTAGCGGATGTGATCGTGGTCGTTATCCTTGCAGGCCATGATCACCTCGCTCGCCTCCTCGGCAAGCTTCTTGAGAAGCTCGTCCTCGACGTCGGTCAGCAGACGCGCGGTATAGCTCTCCTGCGGCGATGCGTCGCGACGACCGTGAATCACCTCGGCCAGTCCCGTCAGCGTCTCACCGATGTTTCCCGGCTGCACGTTAGCTGTTCTGACTCCCATGGTTATTTCCTCTCGTTACTGCAGCGTAAAGTAGGTACCGGTCTCATCGAACCGAGGCTTTGCGCCCTTTTTCTCAAAGAACTCGACGACAACGGCATGGGCCTCATCGAGTCTTTCCTTCTCGGCCTCGAGCCAAAGCGACTGCGCCCCGCAGGCATCGGTCAGGTGCACGCGGCACGGCACGCCCGCGCGGAGGAGCTCGGCGTTGCAGTCGGCAACTTCGAACGGCGTCACGACCTTCATCGCGTTCCCCCTTCCACGCGCTTAAAGAAGCAGGTACGGTTGCCGGTATGGCAGGCAGGACCCGGCGAGTCGACCTTGACCAGCAGCGTATCGCTATCGCAGTCGGCCCAGAGCTCGCGGACCTCCTGCATGTTGCCGCTCGTCGCGCCCTTGTTCCAGAGCTCCTGGCGGCTGCGGCTCCAAAACCACGTGGTACCGGTCTTGAGCGTCAGTCCCACCGACTCCTCGTTCATCCAAGCAACCATAAGCACCTCGCCGGTGTCATATTGCTGAACCACACAAGGAATCAGCCCGTTGGCGTCGTATTTAAGATCAGCAGCTTCTACTACCTCAGTCATCATTTCTCCCAAGTAACAAACGAAACCCCACAGGTCGGCGAGGGTTGTCCAGGTGCCGCAGGTTGCCGCGAAAGAGGAGCGACGCGTACTTTGGTACGCGAGCGACGGTTTGAGCGGCAAGATGCGGTGCCTGGACAAGCCGCAGCACTAGAAGTCCAACCTCACAGGGATGCCCTGCGACGCCATATACTCCTTCACCTGGCGAATGCTGAAGGTTCCAAAGTGAAAGACACTTGCTGCCAGCACGGCATCCGCCTCGCCCTCGATCACGCCCTCGGCAAAATGCTCGAGCGTACCCACGCCGCCGCTCGCGATGACGGGGATTGGTACCGCGCGCGCCACGGCGCGGGTGAGCGCCAAATCGAAGCCGGCCTTGGTGCCGTCGCGATCCATGCTGGTCAGTAGGATTTCGCCGGCGCCGCGACGAACCGCCTCCTCGGCCCACGCCACCGCGTCGATACCCGTAGCGTTGCGGCCGCCCGCCGTAAAGACCTCCCACTTAACGGCGCCCGGCTCCCCGGGCAGCCCCACGCGCTTGGCATCAATCGCCACGACCACGGCCTGGCTGCCAAACGCCGCGGCGGCCTGGCTGATCAGCGACGGGTCGCGCACGGCGGCAGAGTTAAGCGACACCTTATCGGCACCGGCGGCAACCATGGTCCGCATACCCGCCAAGTCGCGGAAACCGCCGCCCACGGTATAGGGAATGGCCAGCTCTTCGGCCGCGTGCGCCGCCATCTCGATGGTCGTCGCGCGGTTGTCGCTTGTGGCGGTAATGTCTAAAAACACGACCTCGTCCGCGCCCTTGCGGTCGTAGGCGCGGGCCAGCTCCACCGGGTCGCCCGCATCGCGCAGGCTCACAAAGTTGACGCCCTTGACCACGCGGCCGTCCTTAACATCCAGACAGGGAATTACGCGTTTGGCAAGCATGGGCTACTCCTTCCCTCGGGCGGCGGCCAACGCCTGGGCCAGCGTAAAGTTGCCCTCGTAGAGCGCACGACCGGTAATGGCACCCTCGATGGCATCCTCGCCCACCGCGGCCAGTGCGCGGATATCGTCGAGCGTCGAGATGCCGCCCGAAGCCACGACGGGAAAGCCCGCGACCTCGGCCACATGGCGATACGCCGCCACGTCGATGCCCGTCTGCATGCCATCGCGCGCGATGTCGGTATACACCAGATGCTTAAAGCCCAGCTCGGTGAGCTGCGCCACGGCGTCGTCGAGCGCCACACCCGCGCCGTCGCGCCAACCATTCACCTTGACCTGGCCGTCACGGGCGGCAATGTCTGCCACCAGTAACTCGCCAAAGCCTTGCGCCGCCACCTCGGCAAATCCCGGCTCGGTCACGAGCACCGTGCCTAGCGCGATGCGACGCGCGCCGTAGCCGGCCAGCTCGTCGATGCGCGCGAGCGAACGTACGCCGCCGCCCACGTCCGCGGACAGACCGTCGACGCCGCAGATGGCCTTAATCGCTGCCGAGTTGGCAGCGCACGCGTCCTCGTCCTCGCCAAAGGCAGCGGACAGGTCGACGACGTGCACCCAGCTCGCGCCCTGCTCGGCAAAGGAGCGGGCAACGGCCACGGGGTCGTCAGAATACACCTTACAGCGGCTCCGGTCGCCGCGCTCCAGGCGCACGACCTTGCCGCCGATCAAATCGATTGCGGGAAACAGAATCATCGGCCGGCCCCCTCGACGATGCTCACGAAGTTCTTAAGGATGCGCTGACCCAGCGCAGAGGATTTCTCGGGATGGAACTGGCAGCCCCACACGTTGCCATGGCGCACGATGCACGGGAAGCTCCGTGTATAGTGCGTGCGCGCCAACACATCGGCGGCATCGACGTCGTCGGCCACCGCGTAGCTGTGAGTGAAATACATGTTGGCGCCCTCGGCAAAACCGGCAAGCAACGGATCGGCCGCACCGGCGGGCGTCATGCGCACCTGGTCCCAGCCCACGTGCGGGACCTTCAGACGGCTCGACTCCAGGTGCGTGCACGAGCCACGCATGATGCCCAGGCCATCGACCCAGGGACCACCGGCCTGC
Organism: uncultured Collinsella sp.; assembly: GCA_905207015.1. Taxonomy (GTDB): domain Bacteria; phylum Actinomycetota; class Coriobacteriia; order Coriobacteriales; family Coriobacteriaceae; genus Collinsella. Next base: position 50,070 of record CAJLJQ010000001.1, read on the forward strand.
TCGGAGGCATCGTCGTCCGCGTCCGCGTCCTCGTTCGCAGGCACGCCCTCGTTGCCGCGCTCAAAAAACAGCTGAAGGCCCAGGCAGATGCCGAGCAGCGGAGTTCCGGCGGCAACGGCATCGAGCACGGCCACCTCCTCGCCGCTCTGACGCATAAAGGCGATCGCGTCATAGAACGCACCCACGCCCGGGATGACCAGGCCGTCGGCGTTGCGGATCTGCTCCGGATCGTCCGACGTGCAGGCGGCGGCACCGGCGCGCGCAAGCCCGCGCACGACGCTCGACAAGTTGCCCTTGTGGTAGTCGACCACCACGATCTTCGGTTCGCCCACGCGACCCCTCCACTTCTCATCATCCAAAACCACCACAAAGAGGACAGGCATCTTCGTGGTGGTTTTACCCTTGTGACGGTTACAGCGAGCCCTTGGTGCTGGGGATACCCTGCACGCGGGGATCGAGTTCGCAGGCGCGGCGCATCGTGCGGCCCACGGCCTTAAAGGCGGCCTCGATAATGTGGTGCGAATTGCCGCCCGCCAGCTCGCGCACGCGCAGCGTGAGCTTGGCATCGCGCGCAAAGGCATAGAAGAACTCGACGGCCAGCTCGGTATCAAAGCTGCCCACGCGCTCAGTCGGCACGGGCAGCTCGCAATAGGCCTGCCCGCGACCCGAGATATCCACGGCGGCCATCACGAGTGTCTCGTCCATGGCGATCGCCGCGTCGGCAAAGCGCGTAATACCCGCCTTGTCGCCCAGCGCCTGGCAAAACGCCTCGCCCAGCACAATGCCCGTGTCCTCAACGGTGTGGTGCGCGTCGACCTCGACGTCGCCCACCGCATGCACCGTCAGATCGAACAGGCCATGGCGGCCAAAAGCGTTGAGCATGTGGTCGAAAAACGGCACGCCGGTCGAGATATCGCACACGCCAGATCCGTCCAGGTCGAGCTTTACGACAATGTCGGTCTCGCCCGTCTTGCGGGTTACCTCGGCATAGCGGTCCATCTACATCTCCTCCTTCACCAGCGCGGCAAACGCGGCCAGCACCTCGTCGTTTTCCTGCGGCGTACCCACAGTGATGCGCAGACAGTCCGCAAGCCCCGGCGCGTAGCTAAAGTCGCGCACCAAAATCGAATACTCGTCGCGCAGACGCTCGCGCACGCGCGTGGCATGCGGCGTGCGCACGAGCACAAAGTTCGCCGCGCTCGGCCATGCCTCCACGGGCATGCCCTCGGCAGCCATTGCGCGCAGGGCGCACAGCTCGCGCTCGCGCTCGGATGCGATCTGTGCCACCACGGGCGTGTAGGCATCACGGGCACGCACGCAGGCAAGTGCTGCCGCCTGGCTCAGCACGTTAACTGAATAGATCTGGCGAATCGCCGCGAACACGTCGATGACTTCCGGCGCCGCGATCACGTAACCCAGACGCGTACCGGCAGCGCCAAACGCCTTGGACAACGTATGCAGAATCACCAGGTTGGGATGCTCGGCGATAAGCCCCTGCGCCGTGGTGACCGCGCCAAACGAATCGTCGGCAAACTCCACGTAGGCCTCGTCAACCATTACCATGCCGGGGCACGCATCGCACAGCGCCGCGACAAAGTCGAGCGGTGCCACGTCACCCGTGGGGTTGTTGGGCGAGGTCACGATTGCCAGGTTGCACTCGGACGCCGCCGCAAGCACGGCTGCCTGGTCGAGCTCAAAGGTCGCGGGGTCGCGCCACACGTCGCGCACCTCGGTCTGGCAGAGCGACGCAAAGAACGCATACTCGCTAAAGCACGGCGGGCAGTTGAGCAGGGTCCGTCCCGCGCCGCCAAACGCCAACAGGTAGTTATAGAGCAGCTCGTCGCCGCCGTTGCCCACGCAGACATTCTCGCGCGCCACACCATGCCAAGCGGCAAGCTCGTCGCGCAGATCGTTGGACATGGGATCGGGATAGCGGTTGAGCGGCGTGGCAGCCAGGGCGGCGTCGACCGCCTCGCGCACGCCAGCCGGCACGGGATAGGTGTTCTCGTTGGCCGAAAGGTTGATGCGCGTGGGCGTAAAGTTGGGATCGTAGGGCTCAATACCGGCCAGGTAAGGCTGGACGAGCTCCTTCATGCGAGGCGTGAGTTCGGCCATATTAGGCCTCCCCGCCGGTTACGCCAGCGCCATCTGCGCCTGCAGCCGCCAGGTCCACGCCCTCGGCAACCGTCGCCACGGCGTCGCCCGGCCAGGCGACCTTGGTCAGGTCGGCCGCGGCGAGCGACTCGGCGCTCACGGCATCCTCGCCCTGCTCCAACACGCGGCGACGCAGTGCGGCCGAAAGCGCGTGCGCCCACAGGCCCTCGGCCTCGGCCAGACGCTGCGTAGCGGGAGCGTCGGAGAGCAGGCCCTCGGGCGTATAGCATATAACGCTCGAGCGCTTAACGAACTCTTCGACCGAAAGCGGGTTGGAGAACATGGCCGTGCCGCCGGTCGGCAACGTGTGGTTGGGACCGGCAACGTAATCGCCGAGCGGCTCGGAGCTCCAAGCGCCCACAAAGATGGCGCCGGCGTTGCGAATGCCGCCGAGCAGGCCCATCGCATCCTTGCAGTGCAGCTCAAGGTGCTCGGGCGCCACGGTGTTCACGGCCTCGACGGCGGCCGCCATGTCGGCGGCCACCACGATGGCGCCTTCGTTATCGAGCGAAGCGCACGTAATCTCGGCACGCGGGGACTGCGCTACCAGAATGTCGATACCCGCCTCGACCTCACGCGCAAACTGCTCGTCGCAGGTCACCAGATAGCAGGCCGCCAGCGGATCGTGCTCGGCCTGAGCCATCAGGTCGGCCGCGACCACCATAGGCTTGGCCGTGGCATCGGCCAGCACGCAGACCTCGGACGGGCCAGCGACCATGTCGATGCCCACATCGCCGGAGACGATCTGCTTGGCAGCGGCAACAAAGGCGTTGCCCGGACCGGTGATTTTGTCGACGCGCGGAATGGTCTCGGTGCCGTACGCCAGCGCGGCCACGGCCTGGGCGCCGCCCACCATATAGATTTCGTCCACTCCGCCGAGCTTTGCCGCGGCGAGCGTGTAGGGGCTGATAAGGCCGTCCTTTTGCGGCGGGGTCACCATAACCACGCGCTTGACGCCGGCGACCTTGGCGGGAATGGCATTCATGAGCACGGTGGAGGGATACTGCGCGCGACCGCCCGGCACGTAGATGCCGGCCGCCGCGAGCGGGGTCACCTTAACGCCGAGCATCGTGCCGTCCGCACGCGTGGTAAACCAGCTCTGCTCGACCTCGCGCTGGTGGAACTCGCGAATCTGACGCGCGGCCTTCTCGAGCGCGGCGACAAAGGCCGGGTCGAGGCCCTCAAGCGCGGCATCGATCTGCTCTTGCGGCAGGCGGAAGCTCTGCAGCTCAACACCGTCAAAACGCTGACAGTAATCGCACACCGCGGCATCGCCGTTAGCACGCACGTTGGCCACGATATCGCGGGCGGCGTCGACGATGTTTTGCGGCAGCACACCCTTGCGGTTGAGCTGGTTGGTAACAAGGCGCTCACCGGGAGCAAGCTTGATGGTCTTCATATCGGTATCCCCTATCGGTCGAGGTTGTGTTCGAAAAACGAGAGGCCGGGCGGCGGCGCCAATCGGCCCGCAGCCCGTACGTTGGGGCGCCCGTGCACGCTCGCGCTATTGTGCCGAGCCCGCGACGGGCTCAAAATGCTTGTCCTTCACGGCAGCAGCCAGGCGATCGGCCAGGTTGCGCACACGCGGATCCAGGCGCGCAGCACCCGGATTGACAAAGAAGCGGGCCGTGCAGTCCATGATGCGGCCAGTAATAACGAGGTCGTTATCGCGCAGCGTGGCGCCCGTGGCGGTAATATCCACGATGCGATCGGTCATGCCGACAATGGGGCCCAGCTCGATGTTGCCGTGCAGCGAGACGATGTCGGCGTTCACGCCGCGCTCGGCATACCAGGCGCTCGCGATGCGCGGATACTTGGTGGCCACGCGAAGCGACCCGCGACGGGCATAGTTGCGCTCGGCCTGGCCAGCGCGCCACGCGGGCTCCGCCTCGATAAAGGTGCACAGGCCGTAGCCCAGATCGACCAGCTGCAGCAGGTTGAGGTCGGCCTCGATGAGCGAGTCCCAACCGCAGATGCCGCAATCGGCACCGCCGCAGCCCACAAAGGCGGGCGCATCGCTGGGGCGCACGATGACAAACTCGATATCGCCGACCGCGCCCTCGCCGGCACGCGTGTCGCGGCCGCGCACGATCAGGTGACGGCCGGGATCACGCAGCTCAGAGACGTCCAGACCCGCGGCCTCGAGCACGTCGAGCGTGTCGGCCTTAAGCGAGCCCTTGGGCACGGCGATGCGCAGCGGGCCCTCGGCGCCACGGCCCGCGGCATGGTCGCCATCGGAAGCGGCATCCTCGGCCGAGGTGCGCGCGGCCTCCAAGCGCTCGAGCGAAAAGGCGAAGCCCGCCGCCGGCACCTCGATACCGTCGCCAAATGCGCCGGTAAAGATGGAGTCATAGCGTCCGCCCGAACCGACCGGATCGGGCAAGCCGCCGGCATAGGCCTTAAAGACCAAGCCCGTGTAGTAATCGAAAGAGTTCATGATAGAGAAGTCGAACGACTGCACCTGGGCGTCCTCGGGTGCCAGGCCCTCGACCAGGGCACGCAGCTCGCGCGTCAGCGGCGCGACGATACCGGCGGCCTCCAGCAGCGCGTCCACGCGGTCGAGTACCTCGGCACCGCCGTGCAGACGCGGCAGCTCGCTAATGGCGGCCTTGACGGCATCGGACTCGACGCTTGCCGCCACGCGGGCATCGAGGCCCACAAAGTCGTTGGCGTGCACGCAGCGCAAGGCCTCGGCGGCCAGCTCGCGATCCTCGCACGCCGCGAGCAGCTCCTTAAACGGCCGCACGCTACCTGCGATAATGCGCGCATCGGGCAGCGCCAGCTCGCGCACGGCCTCGGCCACGAGCGAGACAATCTCGACATCGCCCGCGGTATCGCCCGCACCGATAAGCTCAAAGCCCAGCTGCGTAAACTGACGCGAGCCACCGGCATTGCGCTGGCACTCGCGAACCACCGGCGCCTCATAGCGCAGGCGCAGGGGCAGGTCGGCAGCGTGCATGCGGGTCGAAACCAGGCGCACGATCGGCAACGTGTTGTCGGGACGGACCACCAGTAGGCGGCCATCATCGTCAAAGAGCTTAAACGGCGTATCCGCGATGCGGCCGCCTTCCTCGAGCGAACCCTTGTCCTCGAGCAGAGGCGTCTCGACCGGAAGGTAATGATGCTCCCTGAAGCAGCCCTTCACCGTACATGCGATCTCCTCGCGCGCCTGAGCCTCCTCGGGCAATATGTCCCGGAATCCCCACGGTGTGGCCGTCATCTGGTGAGCCTCCTCATGCTGTGTTTCATATAGAACGAAAAACCGGCATAGCTCCGCCGGTCTTCTGGGTACTTTAGCATACTAGAGTGCTTGCGGGGAAAATGCGTCGCAGCCGCTCACACCGTATTCATTTGGAAACATAGGAGCGGATTGCCGCAACCCAACCCCACTTAGGCGCCAATCGCACGACGATACTCTGCCATTACCTGCGCATCGGCAGCCGCGGGGTCGGCAAAATAGCGCCCGTCATAGGTCTCGGCCGAAACAACTCCGCGATAGCCGCGCGCCACCAGCCTATCCAGGTCGGCGCGCATATCGCGGTCGCCGTCACCCCAGGCAAGATGCGTCGTGCCATCTGCCGCAACATCGACAAAATGCACGTGGGCGACATCATCGCCAAGCAGATCGAAATAATCGTCGATGGTATCCCCCGCCACCGCCATGGCGCCCATATCCAGACACGCCTTAAGTGCCGGATGATCAACTGCCTCAATCATGCGCTTCGTGTCGGCCGCCGAGTTCACGATTATCGACTCAACCGGTTGTAGAGCCTCGAGCACCAGTCGCACGCCGCGCGCTCCCGCATGCTCGGCAATCGCGCGCAGCATCGAGGCGCTGCGACCCCACGCATCCTCGATCGGCTCGTTCAAAAATGCCCAGCCACTCGAGACCATGACCTGCTCGGCTCCAAGTTCCGCCGCGATATCCACAACGTTCTTAAAGTACGCGAGCGTGCGGGCACGCGCCTCATTCCCGCGCGCCGCGATATTCCACGGCTTGGGGTTGTTCTGTTCGGGACAAAGCCCCACAATCCGAACCCCATACCGCTGTGACAGCTCCCGCACCTGCTCGAGCGAATCGTATCCATGGCAATCGACATACAGATGCATCGCCCCGGTCCAAAGTTCGCAACACGTGTAGCCCGAGGCCGCAGCCGAGGAAAAGAATTCCTCAAGGTCAAAATAACGATGGCTGATATTCATGACGGCAAGCTGCGGATACTCCATCTTGTCCACCTTTCGGCAAAAGGGCGCCGCAGCACAGTGTGCGCGACGCCCCCTCTTACATTGTTTTCATTATGACGGATACCCTACTGGACACCAAGCACTCCAAAGAACGCGCCAGCGATACTCACGAGCAGGATCACAAGCATGATGAGCAGCGGATTCATCTTCTTCTTGAGCATGAGATAGACAATTCCAAACAGCCCCATCGTGACAAAGCCCGGGAAGATTCCGTTGAGCAGCTCGGCGAGCGTCTGAGCACCATCGCCCGCACCGACCATGAGCGGAATGTCCACGGTGACCATCTCCATGGTCATAGCACCGATCACCATGGCGCCCATGATAGAGGCCATCTTGACGATCGTGTCCATAATGCCCGATTCCTGGACCTTGCTGATCATGTCCGAGCCAAAGCGATATCCCACAAACGTCAGCAGGTAACGGATGATGTAGTGAGGAACGTTGAACACGAGCAGGAACAAAATCGGGCCAAGAATAGAGCCCTGCAGCGCCAGCGACGTGCCGACACCCGTTGCCAAAATTCGCAGCGTGCCCCAGTAGAAAGCATCGCCCACGCCGGACAGCGGCCCCATCAAAGCAAGCTTGACATTAGAGATCGCGCTCGTGTCAAAGCTATCGTCAGTAGCGTTGACCTCCTCCATTGCAGCGGCGATGGACATGGGAAGCGTCGAGATGTACGGCGTGACGTTATAGAGCTCCATATGGCGCTTAAGGGCGGCCTTAAAGTCCGCATCCTGCGGATACAGCTTGCGAAGGATCGGCATAAGGGCCCACATAAAGCCGATATGGCCCATACGCTCGTAGTTCCAGGAATGCTCATAGGGAATCGAGCGCCAGAACAGCTTCTTAAGGTCTGCGCGGGAAATCAGCCCGTCGTAAGAAGACTCAAACTTAAAACTCATCGAACCCACTCCCAATCGCAGGATCCTCGGTTGCCGCTGCGGGCTGCTCCGCTTTTTTCTTATCACCCAAAACCGTCATCGCGACGACGATGATCGCGGCAAAGATCGCCACGCCCGTCGTGCTAATGCCAAAGTAGGCGACGAGGAAGAAGCCAGCGAAGAAGAACGGAGCCACTGTTTTGTTCATAATCATCTGCGCCAGCATCGCAAAGCCGAGTGCGGGCAAGAAGGCGGCGGCGACATCCATGCCGGTCTGAACGAAATCGGGGATGATGTTGAGCAGGCTGGCAACAGCATCGGCACCAAAGAAGAATGCCAGGGGAATAATCAGCAGGCCGCACCAGCTCTGCGCGTAACCGGCGATGAGCATGTTGCGCGTGATGGCCTTGGTGTCTCCGTCCTCGACGTTTTTGTCGATACGGTGCACCAGCAGCAGCATGACCGGTTGGCCCAGGGCCGTGTCGAGCGCCAGGACGATCGTGGCGATAGGAATACCCAGGGTCAGGGCCGCCGAAGCGTCCGCGCCGGCCTGCATGGCAAGAGATACGCCCAGGATAGTGCCGGAAATCGTATCGGGCGGGTTATAGGCGCCGACCGAGATGGCGCCGACCATGGCAAGCTCCATCGTGGCGCCCATGATCGTGCCGGTCACCATGTCGCCCATGACAAGGCCAACCAGAGGTCCGAGCACGATCGGGCGCTGGAGGTAGCTCGTGCCCGTCAGCCACTCGGAATAACCCAAAAGGGCAATAAGGAAAATCAGGATTGTCTTGATAACCATGACGGCCCCTAACCGATGACCTTCGCGGCGTCAGTCTTCGCATCTGCCGGAATCATCTGAATGAACAGTTCATAGCCCTCGCCGAGCAGCTCCTTCACGTAGGCCTCGTTCTCGGGCGTGAGGAACACGCTCGTCGAGACCTGGCGGGCATTCTCGCTAAAGGCAACGTTGCCGAGGTTGATCTTCTTGACTCCCATCGCCTTGGCGACGGCACCGGCCTGCTGAATCGTCTCGCAAACCACGAAGAGTTTGTACTTATCGGTCACACCGCTCTGGAGCGCCTTGACAGCATCCTCGGTGTTTTTGACGACGACCTTGCATCCTTCGGGCTTTGCAAGGGACAGGGCCTGCAGACGAAGCTTGTCATTGAGGACCGTGTCGCTCACTAACAGGATGCAGTCGGCACCCAGAGCCGAGGTCCAGCTAACGGCAACCTGGCCGTGAAGCAGTCGATAATCTACACGAATCATCTGAATCATGATGTGCTCCTAACGATTAAAACTCATCGAGTTCGGCCTGCCCCAGCAGGTCGTTGACGTACTTGACCTTAGTGTCGTCCGCCTCGACGATCTGGCGAATGGCCTCGTCGATCGGAGTGGAATCGGGTACGAACAGCAGCTGAATAAGGAGTGGCAAGTTCATATTGGTCACGAGGTGCGTGTTGGGACGCGTCTGGACGATCTTGGTGAACTCGTTGTTGACGCTGCCGCCAAAGAGGTCAGTGCACACGACAACTTCGTCGTCCGCGGCAAAGCCGTCCAGAATCGCTGCAGCCTCCTTGGACAGGTCCTCGTTTCCGTCGACATACATAGAGAGCGCATGGACGTTTTCGCGCTCACCGGAAAGCAGGCCGATGCTCTCGACGATTCCAGACGCGAAATGAGCATGGGACGCCACGATAAACTGCCTCATTCGATCCCCTTCCTAGCGAATTTCGGCATAAAAATGCCCGGACGCATGCGCCCGGGCAGGGTGCTTCTTAAATGAGTGGTCAACTATTAGTAGTCGAACTGGTGATAGTAGCGACGGTAGTTGAGGTTGTGCTTGGTGACCGTCTCGTAGTAAGCGGCAAGGCGATCGGTGATCAGCGAGGAAAGGATCCACGGAGACACGATGACGCGGAACTCGTCGTCAAGGCCGGGGATCGCGAACTCGGCGGTGTCGATGATGTTGATGTCGGTGTCGCCGGTCACGCCGCGGTTGAGGAACGCGCGGACGCGCTCGTCGAGCTTGCGGTTCTCGTCCTCGCCCATGAACAGGAACACGGGGACGCCGGGCTCCACGAGCTCGAGGGTGCCGTGGAAGAAGTCGGCCGAGGTGATGTAGCGGGTGCGCTTCCACTGCATCTCCTCCAGGATGCACATCGAGAACAGGATGGTCTCGCCCCACAGGGCGCCGGAGCCGATGAACATGGTGTAGGGGGCCAGGGCGTACTTCTTGGCGAGCTCCTCGGCGCGCGGCTCGAAGCGCTTGCGGATATCGAGCATGTCCTTCCAGATGTCCTTGGTCTGCTCGATAAACAGATCGAACTTGGGGAAGCAGCCGCGGCGGTTGAGCAGGCGCAGGCCGAAGCAGTCGGCGAGGTAGTAGCCCTTCTCGCAGCCGCCCGAACCATGGTCAGAAGCCATGGCGACGCAGTTCTCGGCGCCGACAGCCTGGCCGATGGGGCCCTCGGGCTTGGTCATGGCGTAGACGCGCACGCCCATGCCCTTCATCTTCTTGACGGCCTCGAGGACCTCGGGGGTGGTTCCGGACTCGGAGGCGGTGAGCACGACGGACTTCTCGGTCATGCGCTTGTGGCCCATGACGTTCCACTCGGCGGCGTGGATCAGGTAGACCTCGAGGTCGCGGTCGCCGAACTTGTTCATGAGGTACTCGAGCTGCATGAGCTCGTCCCAGGTGCCGCCGACGCCCATCAGGAACACGGCGTCGTAGCCCTCGTCGGCGACCTTGTCGGCGAGCGCGGTCATCTTCTTGCCGGCCTCGTAGACGTTCTTGCCGTCCTCGACGTAGCCCTCCTGGCTAAAGTGCATGATCTCGATCTTCTCGGTTTCCTTCATGGCTTTTCCTTTCTGTCCTGCACGCAACTCTATACATCGCGTTTCTTTTCGATACCAATTATAGACATACACCTAATGTGTTTTTAATACCACTTATCAATCTGCTCCAATCCTCGGTGAACGGTCGAAATTCTCTGGTGAGTGGTATTAAATTAGAATTGAATGTATAGCTAACGCCTCTGGCTCCTCCCTTGTGTGACAAAGAACAGCGTTCCTACCAGCGCAATAATGGTCGATGCCCCAAACAGCACCGCCTGAACGCCCAAAGCCTCCGCCAAAAACGGAGCCGCCAGCAGCGGCAGCACGCCGGCGCTCATCAGGCCAAAACGCACAAAGCCGGTAATGCGCCCCAGGTATTTGATGTCGGCGCGCTCCTGAATCAAGATCATCTGCAGCGGTTCCAGGAATCCCCAGGCCAGACCGTTAATCGCCTGACCGATAATCGCGACCCCCAGCATATCGGTGCCCACGTACACCATGGACCCAATGCCCACGGCCATGAGCGCGCCGAGCAGCAATCGTAGGTTGACATGGCGAGCAGAAAGCTTGGTCAGGATGAACGCGCCCACCGAGGAAGTGAGGCCCACGACCGAGGACAGCCAGCCCAGCCAGACGATATCCACGTTGAGCACATCACGGTAGAACAACGACTCCAGCGAATCGAACGCGCCGAACGCAAAGAAACCCAAAAAGCCCGAGATAAAGATGAGGCGCAGGTCGTGGTCGCGAAACGTAAGTCGCGCACCCTCGGCCATGGAATGGAGAAGTTCCGGGATATCCTCCACGCGTTTGCGGAGCGGAGGGATAACTAGGGGCAGGATCTTGAGTCGATAATAGAGATCCTCACGGAAGGTACCCTGCCGGACCATATCGTTCAAATTCCGGTTGGTTGCGCAGATAACCCGTACGTCAATAGGGATCACACTGGTGGAGCCAACCGGCATCACTTCCCGCTCTTCCAGAACCCGTAGAAGGCGACTTTGAAGAGAGAGGGGAATGTCGCCAATTTCATCAAGAAAAATGGTGCCGTTATCGGCGGTTTGAAAGAGGCCCTGCTTTCCCCCTTTGCGTGCCCCAGTAAAAGCCCCCTCTTCATAACCAAAAAGTTCGCTTTCAATTAGGGTATCTGGAATGGCGGCACAGTTTACGGCCACAAAGGGGCTTTGACGGCGACGCGAGGCATTGTGGATGGACTGGGCAAACATCTCCTTGCGTGTGCCGCTCTCCCCAAAGATGAGGATGGTCTCATCTGTACCAGAATAGTACTGTGCCAGGCGAATTGCCTTTTGAACAGCGGGGGAGTGTCCTAAAATGTCTGAAAAGTGGTACTTGGCTGGCAAGGGGTTCTTTTTTACACCATGAGAGCACCGTTTTTCGGAGGAGGACGCGGCGATTGGGGTGAGCAGGATGAAACAGTGGCGGTGCTGGAGGGGGGACTCGAAGTGGAGGTGCAGTGTATAGGGCTTTTTCCCTAAATATACGACTTCCTTTTCCTCACGACCTTCGGACAGGGAGGCGGCGAGGTGGGCCAACTCTGGAAAACACGGGAGAAGCGGGTGGCCAGGCAATCCCTTCTGTCCGGCGGGCAGGAGACGGGCGGCGGCCTCGTTCAGCTCCACGATCTGTTGGTTCTCATCCAGGTGGAACAGAGCAGTGCCTGTAAGAGCGAGTGTCTGGGATAACTAGCTTTTGAGTAGTTGGTTCTGGGTGTGGATATCTTGTCGGTGGTACAGCTCAGATACCAGTTGCTGCATCACCGGTATATGGAACTGGTTCAAAAAGTCAGGCGGCAGATTATATATTTTGACAATTTCAGCAAGAGTAGAGGGAGTGATATTTCGGTATCCCAGGTTGATGTAGACCTTTTTGTTTTCTGGACAATAGCTGCGAAAACCGGCATAAACAACGGTGTCATAGGGAGTAGTGTCTATGTCACAGCCGGGCCAATAAGGGATATAGTTCAGATGATTGATCCCGAGCTGTTGCAGGTTTTCTACCAAATCCTCCGCAATCCGTCTGGGCTTGTTTGCAACCAGCACTGGCGTACCTTCGGGCAGTTCCAAAAGCCGATGTAAGTGATTGCTGTCCAAAAAACGCCGGGCAAATATGATTTGGCTGTTTGGAAAATATTTGTCGGCGTACGCAAGGGAGGTAATATTGACCAAAATAGCG
>CAJLJQ010000002.1:0-48071 GCA_905207015.1 uncultured Collinsella sp.
CCCCGCGCGTGAACGCGTGTGCGGGCCGCCACGCGACCCGTCCAGCCCGAAAATGACCCGTCTGCCACGAAATGGGCCCATCTACTACGTTTAAGCCGCTACCCTCAACCATGGCGAAAAACGCAAAAGCAAAACTGCAGGTAGAACGTCTGCGATTTTGCATGAAAAGCGGATATGGTCGGGGGTATCGAGTCAAACGTAGTAGATGGACCGATTTCGTGGCGGGCGCTGTCAGCCGATCTCCGCGGGCGGAAGAAAACGGATCATTTTTGTCCCGCGAGGCCTGGGATGGTATCCGTGCGGGACTATCCGAACAAAACTATGTCGGTTTACTACGATGAATTCGACATTCCCGACCATGACTGCATTTTTCTAAATATTGCAGGCGTTCTACCTGCGGTTTTGCAAGCGCGCAATTTGCCGTGGTCGAAGGTGGGCGATTCATCGTAGTAAACCGGCATAGTTTTGAAATGGTATTAAATCGGTAGCAGCCATTTTGCTATGCCGGGGCGGTTGGCCGTTGGGTAATTACCCTCGCAGGTAGGCGATGGCGATTTGGGTGCGGTTGCGCAGACCCATTTTGGCAAGGATCGAGCTGATGTGGTTGCGCACCGTGCCTTCGCCCATATAGGCGGTGGCGGCGATTTCCTTGTTATCGAGACCGCGGGCGATGAGCTCGGCGACTTCGAACTCGCGGTCGGTCAGACCGGCAAAGGCCGCGGGCCGGTGGGGCGCGCCCGTCTTGTTGCCCATCCCGTCAAAGTCAACATCTTCGATCGCCTTACCCTCGAGCACGCGTTTGCCGCTCATGACCTGCGCCAACGCCGGAGGAATGGCGGCGACATCGGTTTTAATCAGGTAGCCGCGGGCGCCCAGTTTGAGCGCCGACACAATGTACTCGTCATCCGAGAATGTCGTCAGGAACACCACGAGCGCCGCAGGATCGCGCTCGAGGATCTCGCGCGCCGCCGATAGGCCGTCGCGTCCCGGCATCTGAATGTCGAGCAGCGCGATGTCGGGCGAGTGCTCAGCGTAGAGCGCCACTGCGTCGTTGCCGTTGGCACCGGTGCCCACCACCTCGATCTGCGGCTGGGCGCCCAGGATAATCTTGAGCGAATCGACCACTAGGCGGTCGTCGTCGACAACGATGAGCCTCATCGGCCATCATCTCCTTGCTGTTTGGGAACGGTGGCAAACACGCGCCAGCCGCCGGCGCCGGCACGCGGGCCGGCGGTGAAGGTGCCGCCAAGCGCCTCGATGCGCTCGCGCATAGAGGCAAGCCCCATGCCCTCCGCGGCGCCGTGGCCGCTTGCTTGAACCCCGCCCGCGCCATCGTCGGTAACGATGAGCTGGTAAAACGACGGATGCTCCATGCACCGCACGGTAATGGTTTTGGCATGGGCGTGGCGCATGGTGTTGGAGAGCGCCTCGCGCAGGACCGCCGCAAAGCAGTTCGCGACGTTTGCGGGCGCATGTTCGGTCATAACTTCAAGCTCAATCTGGGGGCCGCCGTCCGAGCGCGCGCCTTCAACAATGCGTTCGAGCTGCACGGAAAGGTCGACGGCGTTGTCGTTGAGCGCGTGGACGCTGGCGCGCACAAGTTGGAGCGCCTCGTCAACGGTGTGCTTGACGTCGGCGAAATCGCCGGCGACGCCGGGCTCGTCGGCGTGGACTACGCGCAAGGCTTCGGCTTGCAGTGAGGCGCGCGTGAGCTGGTGGCCCACGTTATCGTGGATTTCGCGCGCGATGCGGGCGCGTTCGGCGAGTGTCGCGAGCTCGACTTCGTAGTCCTGGCGGTCGGCAAGGTCGCGGTTGCGCGCCTCGAGCGCGAGGGCTCGTTCCTGCAGCTCGTCTCGGGTACGGCGCATGCGCTGCTGCTCGCGCTCTAACTGGGCGGTACGTAGCGATAGCAAGGTGGCGGCAACCGAAAGGATGGCGGTCAGCAGGAGCGTTCGGGCGGTGAGCGCGTCGGTGCGAAGGTCCGCGACGAGCGCAAAGACAAAGACGACGCCAATGCCCAGCGCGATCCAGGCGTGCTCACGGCGCACGCGCCGCGCGATGTCATAGAGGGCGAGAGGCGCAAACGGCACAAACGGCGGCACGAAGACAGCCGCGATGACGTAAACGTAGCTCGCGGCCTCGCTCGCACGGCGGGCGCGGTTCCCCCGTGCGACCTCGGCCAGCGAGGTGGCAATAACGCCAAGGCAAAACGCCGCGACCAGGTGAGCGTTCACAGCAAGACCCATGGCGGCCGCAATACAGCACGCCAGCACGATCAATTTGTCGAAAAGCCTGTTCATACGGGTATTGTACGCGAAGCCGCGCATGGTGGAGGGGCCGCCTGCGCAACCGTGACATTCCTCCCGCGTGGCAAAGCGGGGGCGTCGGCAGGCCGCACGACCAAGACCCTCGCACTCGTGACAAAGCTCACTGGCGCGCGCCGCCCGCTCCTGCGATGATGCAATCGTACCGGGCCGCAATCAACAGAAGGGCCGCCTCATGACAGACATCGTCCACGTCGAAAATCTCGTCAAGCGCTACGACGATCTTATTGCGCTCGACCACTTTAATCTGAGCATCGCCCCCGGCGAGATCTTTGGCCTGCTGGGCCCCAACGGCTCGGGCAAGACCACGTCCATCAACTGCATTCTGCAGCTGCTCGCCTACGACAAAGGCACTATCGAGCTGTTCGGTGAACCCATGACGCCCACGCGCTACGACCTCAAGCGCCGCATCGGCGTGGTGCCGCAGCAGGTGGCGGTGTTTGACGAGCTTACCGTGCATGAGAACATCGACTATTTCTGCAGTCTTTACGTCAACGACCGCAAACGTCGCCGCGCGCTGGTGGACGAGGCGATCGACTTTGTCGGCCTGGGCGACTTTACCAAGTTCCGCCCCGGCAAGCTCTCGGGCGGCCTGGCACGCCGCCTCAACATTGCCTGCGGCATCGCGCACAAGCCCGAGCTCATCTTTTTTGACGAACCCACGGTGGCGGTCGACCCGCAAAGCCGCAACGCCATCCTGGAGGGCATCTGCCGCCTGCGCGACGAGGGCGCCACGGTGGTGTATACCAGCCATTACATGGAGGAAGTCGAGCAGATCTGCAGCCGCATCATGATCATGGACGGTGGGCGCGTGCTGGCGCAGGGCACTAACGACGAGCTCAAGCGCATGATTCAGATGGGCGAGCGCGTGACTGTCGAGGTCGGCGCCGTCGAGCCCGTCACGGTCGAGCGGCTGCGCGCCCTCGAGCACGTGCTTTCGGTTGAACTGTCCGGCGGCGAACTTGTCTGCACCTGCGAGGCGAGCCCGCACAACCTGGTGGACATCCTCGACACGCTGCGCGCTGCCGACGTGGCGCTCGGCCGCGTGTGGAGCGAGCCGCCGACCCTCAACGACGTGTTCCTCGAGATCACCGGCCGCGAGCTGCGCGACTAGGGGGCGGCCATGTTCAACACCATCATCACCACGCTCAAGACGCTATTGCGTCGACCGAGTACATGGGTTTGGGGCGCGATCTTTCCCATTGCGCTTTCAACGATGTTCATGTTTATGTTTGCGAATCTGAGCTCCGACGGCAAGGTCGACCCGGTGCCGGTAGCCGTTGTCGCTGACGAAGCCTGGGGTGCTTCGTCCTTTAAGGACGTGGCGACCTCGCTTGCCAAGGAGGGCGACGATCGACTGCTCGAGATTCACGAGTGCGAGGATGTGACCGCCGCGAACCGTGCGCTCAAGGCCGGCGAAGTCGCGGGCATCTACACGGTCGATGCCGCGGGCACGCCCAAGCTCACGCTGCTTTCGAGCTATGACAGCTCGCGTGCGTCGACGGTGCTCACCGACCGCAGCATCCTTGAGACGGTGGCAAGCTCGTATACGCAAAATGCCGAGCTCATGTCCAAGATTGCCCAAGACAACCCGGCCGCCCTTGCCGACCCGGCGGCGGTTGCGCGCGCCCTGTCGCTCGAGGGCGGAACCCGCCGCGTGAGCCTGACGCGCACCACACCCGACGGCACGACCATTTACTACTACGCGCTCTTTGGTCTGGTCGCGATGATGTCTGCCGAGTTTGCCGCTTTGAGCGTCGTCGATTTGCAGCCCAATCTGTCGGGCCTTGGCGCGCGCCGCTGCGTGGGTGGTCTTTCCAAGACGGCGTCGCTAGCCGGCATCTTTGTCGGCTCGTGGCTGGTTTCCTTTGCCTCGATGGCGGTCGCGATTGGCTATGTGCGCCTAGTCGTTGGCGTCGACTTTGGCGGGCGCGAGGGGCTGTGTCTGGTGGGTGGCGCCGTGTCCGCGCTTGCCGCGACGGGCCTGGGCCTTTTTGTGGGCACGCTGCCCGTTAAGGGTGGCAAGGCGTCCAAGTCGGGCATCCTCACGGGCTTTGCCACCACGTGTGCCCTGTTTGCCGGGCTCTACGGCGAGCCGGCGATGGCACTTGCCGACGATGTCGCCCGCGCCTGCCCGGCCGAGTGCTGGCTCAACCCCGTCAAGCTCATCTGCGACATGTTCAATCGCCTGTATTTCTTTGAGGACCTGGGGCCCTTTGCCGTTCGCGCTGGTGCGCTCGTCCTGATGGCCCTGGTGTTTGTCGCCGCCGCTACGCTGATCTTTGGAAGGAGCCGCTATGAGCACCTTTAAGACCGCGCTTCGCATGGCGCTCGCGCACCCGCTCTATCTGCTCATCTATACGGTGTTCATCTCGCTCATGGGCGTATTCATCGCGGCCTCGGTGAGCTGGAACTCGTCGCAGCTTACCGAGTACAAGCCCTACGACACCAACGTGATCGTGGTCGACCGCGACAATAGCGACCTTTCGCGGGCGCTCACCAAGCACCTGGGCTCACGCTTTGACCTGGTCACGGGCGTCGGCGACGACACGTACGACCTTGCGGATGCGCTCGCCAAGAGCAACAGCGCCAAGGGCAGCGCCGATTGCGTGTTCTTTATCCCGGAGGGGTTCGAGGACGACCTCGTTGCGGCCGCCCGCGCGGGGGAGGAGTTGCCCAGGCTCGATGTGACCTACGGCTCCGGCACCATGGCGGCGGCGCTTTCGTCTGCCGAGGCCTCACGCTGGATCTCGCTCGCGGGTGCTGCGGCGGCGCTTGAGCCAGCTGCTTCCGACGGCGAGGTCGCCAAGGCCGCCGAGCATGCTGCCGCCAAGCGCGCCGAGGTCCAGATCGAGCAGGTCAAGGTCGAATCGACTGCCGTCGCCCCACTCGAGTCGTACTTCAACTTTGGCGCGTACGCGATCATCTCGTCGGTCATCGTGTCGGTAGGGCTGGTGTTCTCGGGCATGAGCGAGCCCGAGCGCGTGCGCCGCATGGAGGCCGGCCCGGTCTCCGAGCGCCAGCGTTCGCTTGCTGTGTTCGCGGCTGCCGCGGTGCTCACCGTCTGCATCTGGTTTGTGTCGAGCATGGTGGGTGTCGTGGGCTTTGCCGGCGCGGTCGCCGAGGTCGGTGTGGGTCGTGTGTGTCTGGCGCTGGCGGCGACGTTTGCCCTGGCGTGCACGCCGCTGGCCGTTGGCTTTACCCTGTCGAGCTTGGGCGCGCGCGAGGAGCTGCTCAACGGCGTGGGCAACTTGCTCGGCATGCTCATGACGTTTTTGGGCGGCGCCTGGATGCCGCTGTCGCTGATGGGCTCGGCCGTGCAGACCGTGGCACACTTTGTGCCGACATATTGGGTGAACGACGCGATCAGCAAGGCGCTCGCCGCGGACCTGACGTCCACCGTGCTGGGCGACATCGCCTGCGACCTGGGCGTCACCGTGCTCTTCGCCGTCGCCATCGCCGCCGTAGGCCTAGCCCTCGCCCACAACAAATCCCGCGCCTAGCCACCTAGCCATTGGGGACAGACTTAAATGAGTGGTTTCAGTCATTTAAGTCTGTCCCCAATGAGTACCCAATGAGTAGGTTGGAAAAAATTGCGCCTGCCGCTTAAAAATAGTTCGCCGAGGTTTACTATTACCCTAGAAAAGTAGTAGAAGGCTAACAATGGGGGATGACATGGCAGCGCAGAAAGCCTACGTCCAGGTCAACGGACTCAAGAAACACTACGGCGACGGCGATGCGCGCCTGATGGTGCTCGACGGTATCGATACGTCCATCAACCGCGGCGAAATCTGCGTCATGCTGGGGCCCTCGGGCTCGGGCAAATCGACGTTCCTCAATCTCATCGGCGGCCTAGAGGATGCCGACGGTGGCTCCATCATGGTGGACGGCTGCGATCTCACGGTGCTCAAGCCTACCGACCTGGGCGAGTATCGCCGCCGTGAGCTGGGTTTTGTCTTCCAGTTCTACAACCTGGTGCCCGATCTCACCATCAAGGAGAACGTCGAGGTCACGGCGCACCTGTCCAAAAACCCGCTCAATGTCGACGACCTGCTGCGTTCGCTGGGCCTCTACGAGCACCGCAACAAGTTCCCGCGCCAGGTTTCGGGCGGCCAGCAGCAGCGTTGCGCCATCGGTCGTGCGCTCGTCAAAAACCCGGGCCTGCTGCTGTGCGACGAGCCCACGGGCGCGCTTGACTACAAGACGTCCAAGGAAATCTTGCAGCTCATGGAGGACGTCAACCGCACCTACGGCTGCACCATCATCATTGTCACCCACAATGCCGCCATCGCGCGCATGGCAAATCGCGTGCTGCGCCTGCGCGACGGGCGCATCGTCGAGGACGAGCTCAACGAGTCGCCCGTCGCGGCCGCCGAGCTCGATTGGTAGGCGGCGCCATGACACCTCTCGCAAAACGTCTCCCGCGCGAGCTGCGCCGCAATATCGGCAAGTACCTGGGCATCTTTTTGCTTATGTGCGGAAGCATCGCCCTCACGTCGGGCTTTTTGCTCGCGGCGCATTCCATCGGTTGCCTTATCGACGACATGCGCGATGCGTACACGATTGAGGACGGCCGCGTGACCACCTCCTTCGAGGCCACCAAAGACCAGCTCAAGGCAGCCAAGGATGCAGCCGACGACGTCGGCGGCGTCACGCTCTACAAGAATTTCTCCATCGATGCCATCATCAAAAAGACCGCCGGCGACGACGGCACCAAACGCACGCTGCGCACCTATGCGCACCGCACCAAGGTCGATATCGCGTCCTACTGCGAAGGCAAGCAGCCAAAGGCGGACGACGAGGTGGCCATCGACCGCGTCTTTGCCACCAACAACGACCTCGCCATCGACGATAAGGTCGAGCTCGAGGGGCGCACCTACACCATCTGCGGCATCATGACCCAGCCCGATAGCCAGGCGCTGTTCCTCAACAATTCGGACTTTACGGTGAACACCATCACGTACGGCGTGGCCGAGGTCACCGACGCCGGTTTTGCTGCGCTCGAGGATGCCGGCGGCGCGCCCGCCTACACCTACTCCTTCACCTTTGCCGATCGCGACCTCCCCACCGCGGACCGCATCGATGCCGAGCAGGATATGGTCGAGGCGCTGACCGATGCCAATGCGCGCGTGGACGATCTGATCGATGCCGATTCCAACCAGGGCATTGGCTATGCGCGCGACGACGTGGACGGCGACTCCATGATGTGGATGACGTTGCTCGACATCATCATCGTGATCATGGCGTTCGTCTTTGTGGTGCTCACCGACGCCACCATCGAGGAGGAGGGCGCCATCATCGGCACGCTGCTCGCCAGCGGCTATCGCCGCCGCGAGATCGTGCTGCACTACCTGGCACTTCCCGCCATCGTGGGCGTGCTCGCGGCGCTTTTGGGCACCGCGCTCGGCGTTGCTTTCTTTACCGAGCCCATGCGCGGTCTCTACTACGGCTCGTACAGCCTGCCGCCCTTCCAGGTGTACTGGAGCTGGGGGATCTTCGTGAAGTGTGCCGTGGTTCCCGCCGCCGCGCTCATCCTCATCACGCTGGTGGGTCTGCTTCGCAAGATGGGCAAGACGCCGTTGCAGTTCCTTCGTCACGAGGCGAGCGGCAAATCGGGCACCAAGCGCGGCCTGCAGCTGCCGGAGCGCATGGGTTTTGTTTCCCGCTTCCGCCTGCGTATCTTCCTGCGCAATCTGGGCAACTTCGCCACGCTCTTCGTGGGCATCGCGTTTGCCTCGCTGCTACTGCTCTTTGGCCTGGCGATTCTGCCCACGATGACGCACTATGCGGACAATCTCGAGACGAGCCTGGTCGCCGAGCACCAGTACACGCTCAAGGCTCCGCTGGAGCTCGAGGGCACTGTCGAGGAGCGCGAGCAGTGGTCGGCGCTCGAGCGCTTGCAGTCGATTGACGGCGCGCTGCTTTCTGCCGCCCAGGATGCCGATGACGAGCTTGACGACGCGGCCGATGCGGCGCAGACGGCAGCCGATGCCGTAGCCAGCTCTCCGTCTGCCGAGAGCCTGGCCGCGGCGCAGGACGCGCTCGCAAGCGTTCAGGACAAGAAGGATGCGCTCTATGCGCGCCTCGACGACCTGGCCGATGCCCTCGGCTGCGACCGCGATGAGGCTATCGACCTGATCGACAAGGCCTCTAAGATCGACACTGACAACGACGATATCCATCCGGTCAATACGACCGACAACGGCGCGGGCGCAATCGCGCAGGCCGAGAAATACGCCGTTTACCAGCTGCAATACGACCGTGGCGATGGTAATGGTGAGGAGACGATTTCCGTCTACGGCATTTCATCCGATTCGCGTTATTGGAAAGACCTCGACGTCGGCGACGGCCGCGTTGTCTTTGGCGGCGGCCTGCTCGATAAGTTTGGCTGGAGCGAGGGCCAGAAGGTCACACTCAGCGATAAGTACGAGGGCGAGCATTATTCCCTTGAGTACGCGGGCAAGGACTATGCCTGGGGCTCCAAGTCGGACATGAATATCTATATGAGTATCGATGACTTTAACGAGCTGTTCGACAACGATGCCGCCTACTTTAACGGCTATGTGAGCGACGAGAAGCTCGACCTCGACGCGCGCTACTTTGCCGGCGACACCACGCCCGACGACATGCGCGCCGTGGGCGACCAGTTCATCGGCATGATGAGCAAAATGATCGGCATGATGGTCGGGCTCGCGGTGTTTATCTTCCTGCTGTTTATGTACCTGCTGACCAAGGCCGTGATCGACCACAGCGCCCGTTCGATCAGCTATATGAAAGTCTTTGGCTATCGAGATAGCGAGATCTCGCATCTGTACATCCGCTCGATCACGCTGTGCGTGGCGGCGTCGCTCGTGCTGAGCCTGCCGGTGATCATCGGCTCGCTCACGGCCATCTTCCGCTCTATGCTGCTCGCCTATAACGGCAATATCGAGATTTACGTGCCGACCTGGTCCATGGCGGCATGCGTCGGCATTGGCTTTGCGACCTACCTGGTCGTGGCGTTGCTACACACGCGCTCTATCAAGCGCGTCAGCCTGGCCGAGGCCCTCAAAGTCCAAGAGTAGTCATCGGGGACGTTCTTAAACGACTAGCCATTGGGGACAGTCTTTGCCGATTCGCCGGCTCGCCGGCCGGGCTGGCAAGGACTGTCCCCAACTGCCGGAAGGGAGGCACTCATTTAAGTCCGTCCCCAATGAGTGGTTTCAGTCATTTAAGTCTGTCCCCAATGAGTGCCTAACGACTCGGTGTTGCGCTTGACTTCGACCCTACTTCAACGGGTACCATCCTCTTATGTCTGTAACGCCATATAGACCGAGGGGATATATCTATGACCGCAACTGCACCCGCAGCACCAGCAAAGGTGTACTTCACCAACCTGCGCACGCATGCTCGCGAGAGCCAGCTCGACAAACTCAAGCGCCTCATCCGTCGCGCCGGTATTGAGCAGATCGACTTTGAGAACAAGTTCGTCGCCATTAAGATTCACTTTGGCGAGCTGGGCAATCTGAGCTTTTTGCGCCCCAACTACGCCCGCGCCGTCGCGGATGTCGTGAAGGAGCTGGGCGGCAAGCCCTTCCTCACCGACTGCAACACGCTCTATGTCGGCAGTCGCAAAAACGCGCTCGAGCACATCGACACCGCCTACCAGAACGGCTTTACCCCGTATGCCACGGGTTGCCAGATCATCATCGCCGACGGCCTCAAGGGTACCGACGAGGCGCTCGTCCCGGTCGAGGGTGGTGAGTATGTGCGCGAGGCAAAGATCGGCCAGGCACTCATGGATGCCGACATTGTGATCAGCCTTACGCACTTTAAGGGCCATGAGCAGGCGGGCTTTGGCGGCGCCATGAAGAACCTGGGCATGGGCGGCGGCAGCCGTGCCGGCAAGATGGAGCAGCATGCCGCCGGCAAGCCGAGCGTCGATACTACCAACTGCGTGGGTTGCCGTGCCTGCGAGAAGATTTGCGCGCACAGCGCCATCACGTTTGACGGTACGCGTGAGCGCGAGCTTGCCAACGGCAGCACCCGCACGGTTCACGTGGCTGCCATCGACCACGATCGCTGCGTGGGCTGCGGACGCTGCATTGCGGCGTGCAACCAGGACTGCATCAAGCCCGACTATGATGCCGCGGCCGACGTACTCAACTACAAGATCGCCGAGTATACGAAGGCCATTGTCCAGGATCGCCCCAGCTTCCATATTTCGCTCGCAATGGACATCAGCCCCAACTGCGACTGCCATCCCGAGAATGACGCGCCTATCGTCAACGATATCGGCATGTTCGCGAGCTTCGACCCGGTCGCCATCGATCAGGCCTGCGCCGACGCTGTCCTGGCGTCCGAGCCGCTGCCTAACACCGAGCTTACCGACAGCGCGGCCAAGATGGAGCATAACCACGAGCATTTGGAGGGCGAGCAGGCGCGCGACCCCTTCTGCATCACGCATCCCGACACCGACTGGCGCGCGTGCATCGCGCATGCCGAGAAGATCGGCCTGGGCACGAGCAAGTACGAGCTCATCGAGGTCAAATAGCGCCTAGCTATTGGACAAAACAAGCGCCTTTGTGGCGCAAGTCGAGCAAAAGCCGCCCGTGAGCACAGCGCCCACGGGCGGCTTTTCGGAAGTATGCGGCAAATTTCGAGACCGCCGAGCACACGACGTTTTTTGGCAACAAAACCCCTGATAAATTGTTGATAAAACTGCGGTCTGGTCGGCAGTTCCAGATTTCGCCGCATACTTCCGAAAATAGGGGGTCAGATAAAGCCCCGGACGTTGCTTTTTGCCTAAAAATTCTTTCCGAGGAAGTCGTCGACCGTGTTCCAGTAGAGCTCGGGGTTAACTTGCGCGCTCTTGGCGTGGGTGGCGCCATGGATGGTGAGCTTTTGCTTGACCTTGCTGGCGCACGCGTCGTAGTTTTGGTCGAGCATGTCGTACGGCACAAAGGTGTCCTGGTCGCCGTGGATAAACAGCATGGGAACCGTCGCGTGTTTGAGTTGCTCCACACTGCTCGCCTTATGAAAGTCGTAGCCCGCGCGCACGTTGCACACCAGGTTGGCCACATCGAGCAAAGGAAAACTGGGCAGCCCAAATACATCCTTGAGCTGCAGAGAAAACTCGTCCCAAACACTCGTATAACCACAGTCCTCGATAATGCATTTCACGTTTGCGGGCAGAGATTCCCCCGCGACGTCCATGGCGGTTGCCGCACCCATCGACTCGCCAAAGACCAGGATGCGCGCCTCGGGGTCAGCCTGAACGATTCGCTCGATCCATGCGACGACATCGAGCCGCTCGGGCCAGCCCATGCCGATATAGTCGCCGCCGGAGCGCTCGTGGGCACGGGCGGCAGGCGCGAGCACGTTCATGCCGCGGTCATGGAATCGTTTGGCGTATCGGGCCATACCGATGGGCTCATCGGTGTATCCGTGTAGGCAGATAGCGTAATTGTGCGTGCTCTCTGGGGCGGCAAAATACCAAGCGGCAAGTTCGGTTCCGTCATCTGCGGTGAGGCTGCTGCTCTCGCGGTTCTCTTTAAACCATGCCCGCGCCTCGGTTCCCTCGGCATCCGGCTGCTCACTTTCTTTGTCGTCCTTGCCGTCCTGCATCATCTTCATGGTGTATGGCGCGCGGGGATTCAGCGCGAAGTCAAACAGAAAGTTGCCGGCAAATCCGAGCAGTGCAATGACAACCACCAGTGCAACGATGCCGGCTATCTTGAGCTTTCGATGGGAATGTGCGATTTGAGCCATGCGGTATTCTCCTATAACATGTTAATACATCAACATTTAAAACAAGCGCATTATGGATGTTCGCCGTTGACGCGTCAACAGGCAAAGAATGGGTAAACAAAGGGTCACGTATGGTGCAAATTTCGCATGTACCCAGACGCTTTGATATAGTGTTGAGAACTCTTTACATTGGAGGATGTAACCGGCATGTCCGATTCGAGCGACAGTTCTAAGCCGCGACCCAAGACCGCGGCCGTTCCACACTACACGGTGGGCGAGGAGATCATGAACTCCGTCACCCATGGTGTCGGCTGCCTGCTGGGTATCGCGGGCCTGGTGCTCCTGATCGTATTCGCTGCCCTGCGCGGCGGAGGCCCGGCCCACATGGCCGCGGCGATTGTCTATGGTGTCAGTATCATCCTCGAATACCTAGCCTCCACGCTCTACCACGCGATTCAGCCCGCGCGCGCCAAGCGCGTGTTTCGCATCATCGACCACAGCTGCATCTACCTGCTCATAGCCGGCAGCTATACCCCGTTTTGCCTCATCACGCTCGCAAACGACGGCGGCCCTGCGCTGTTCTTTGCCGTGTGGGCCATCGCCATCGTCGGGATCGCCCTCGAGTGCTTTTTGCGCGAACGTCAGCCGCATTGGGTAAGCGGCCTGGTCTATCTGCTGATGGGCTGGCTCGTCGTCTTTAAGCTGCCCGAGCTCGTGACGCTGCTGAACCCCGTGGCACTCGCCCTGCTCGCCGTCGGCGGCGTGTGCTATACCGTGGGCGTGCCGTTCTATATCGCCAAAAACGTGCGCTATCTGCACAGTGTTTTCCACTTGTGGGTGCTCGCCGGCAGCATCTTCCAGTTCATGGCGGTGATCCTCTTCGTAATCTAGCGACCACGCCCACGGCCCCGCTCGCACGGGCAACCGGCGCAATTGCCCTATCCGTCACCTACGCTTACTACCCAACGTCCCGAATCTTGGAGGTTCGAGAAACTCCCGATGGACATAACCATCTCCCTTATTACCACGCTCGTTTTAACGCTTATCAACGGCTACTTCTCCATGTCCGAGATGGCTCTCACCACGGCTAAGCGCGCCGTGTTGGAACACGATGCCGAGGAGGGCGATAAGCGCGCCGAGCGCGCCGTCCAGCTTGCCGCCGATTCCGACCAGCTGCTCGCCACCATTCAGGTCGCCATCACGCTCGTGGGCTTCGCCTCGTCCGCCGTCGCCTCGACGAGCCTGTCCGACCCGCTCGCCACATGGCTCATGAGCTTTGGCATCGCGCCGCTTTCCGCCATCGCGCGCGGCCTGGCGCCGGTCATCATCACCGTCGCGGTCGCCTTTGTGTCCATCGTGATCGGCGAGCTCGTGCCCAAGCGCATCGGCCTTGCTAACGCCGAGGGCGTATCCAAACAGGTCGTGGGACCGCTCTCCGTGTTCCAAAAGATCGCCCGCCCGCTCGTGTGGCTGACCGGTGCCTGCTCCGACGGCCTGGCCCGCATCCTGCGCATCAAGAGCGCCGATGACCGCCAGAACGTCTCGGAGGAAGAAATCAAGTACATGGTCTCGGAGCAGGACGACCTGCTCGACGAGGAAAAGCGCATGATCCACGAGATCTTTGACCTGGGCGACACCGTTGCCCGCGAGGTCATGGTGCCGCGCGTGGACACCACCATGTGCGAGGACGACGAGACGGTCGCCGACGTGTTGTCCACCATGCGCCAGACCGGCTTCAGCCGCATCCCCGTCTATCACGAGGATCCCGACAACGTCGCGGGCATCGCGCACATCAAGGACCTGATCCAGCCCGCGCTCGACGGCAAGGGCGACCAGCCCATCGCTGGCTTTTTGCGCGATGCCACCTTTGTGCCCGACACCAAGGACATCCTGCCGCTGCTGTCCGAGATGCAGACTTCGCACGACCAGATTGTGGTCGTCGTGGACGAGTACGGCGGCACGGCCGGCATCATCACCATCGAGGACATCGTCGAGGAGATCGTCGGCGAGATCGAGGACGAGTTCGATCCCGACAACAAGTACCTCACGCGCCTCTCGCGCCGTGAGTGGCTCGTCGATGGGCGTTTTTCGTGCGATGACGCGATTGAGCTTGGTTGGCCGCTCGAGGAAAGCGATGATTATGAGACCATCGCCGGCTGGATTTTGGAGCTTTGCGACTCGGTGCCCGACATCGGAGAGGTGTTTGAGGTCGCGGGGTACAAGTTCAAGGTGCAGTCGATGCGTGGCCAGCGCATCTCGCTTATTCGCGTGATCGCTCCGGCCGAAACCGATAAGAAGGATTCCGAGCCCCCGGCAGAGAAGCCGGCGGCGTCGGGTGCGGGCTCTGCGGATCCGCACGACGGCGACGAGTAGGGCAAGGACGAGTAGGGGAGAGTTATGGCAGGCCTGTTCAACATCCTTAAGGTCACCGTCAGCGAGGACAAGATTTGCGCGCACGTGCTGGTGAACCCCGGCATGCCGCTCATGACCTCGGAGGATATCGAGGCCACGGCGCGCGTGTACTACCTGGTGCCCGCGATTGCCAAGCACCTGTGCCTGGGCGACTCCGGCCGCGAATTCCAGGATTGCATGGGCCAGACCGAGCTTTGCCATCTGCTGGAGCACGTGACGGTCGAGCTCATGAACGAGACCGGTCTTGCCGGCAGCATCTCGTGCGGTCGCACGCGCGTGAGCGAGCATGACGAGCGTGTCTTTGAGATTGAGCTTTCGTGCCCCGATGATGCGCTGGCCATCGGCGCGCTGTCTTCGGCCACCTTTATGATGGACTGGGCGTACCTGCACGCCGACCAGCCCACTCCCGATGTGGACGGTACGGTTGCGGGCTTGCGCAACCTGGTGCTGGGTATGCGCGCCGAGGCCGAGGGCAAGGACCCGCACGAGGCCGTTGCCGCTGCGAACGGCGAGGACGTGGCTGAGGATGCGCCCGAGCACGACGCTCCTGCCGAGGCCGACGCTGAGCCCGTTGCCGAGGCGCCTGCTGAGCCCGAGTCTGCGGAGCCCCAAGGCGTCCCGAGCTTTGACGACGAGCCGCAGATGCCAATCGATACCGAGGGCGCGGTCGTCGAGAACCACGAGGCCCCCGCGGCCGTCTTTGGCGGTGCGGCAACGGCTCCGTCCGGCTCGGCGTACGAGGGCAGCCTGCCGCTCGTCGATGGCGCCGGCGAAGACCCGGCCGCCACGGTGGCCATGCCGGTTGCGCCTCAGGAGTAGGCTCACTCGCTTATCACCATCATGTACCTGCGCTTTTACCGTACGCAGATGAGCGCGACGGCAAGTGTTGCGCTGCGGGTATAATGGACAGCATTCAAACGGTGGGCATCGAGGTGCCCGCAGGAGAGGAATGATCATGGGAAAGACTTTCAGCTTTGTCTCCGGTGCGCTCTTTGGTGCTGCCGCCGGCGCTATCATCGGCGTTGCTCTGGCCCCGCGCTCGGGTGCCGAGACCCGCGCCATGGCCGCCGATATCGCCAACGATGCCTGGGACAACATGCGTGACACCTACGAGCACAGTGCCGAGGAGGCTCGTGCCGCGGTCAACGACTTTGGTCCGATGGTCGACGCCAAGACCGATGACCTGCGCGCCAAGGTCGACCTGGCCCGCGAGCGCATGGACCAGCTTCGCGAGCAGCTCAACGATGCCATCTCGGGCGGCAACGTGACGCCCGCTGCCGACGTCGTGGTCGAGAACGTCACCGAGGCCGGCACCGAGGCCACGGAGCCCTCGACCGAGGCATAATGCGCGCAGGGGATTTTGTCGGCGTCAAGGTTTACCGCAAACCTGCCGAAGACAAGCGCACCAAAAAGGACGGCACGCCGCGCAGCCCTAAAAAGCTCGGCAAGATTCACTTTCCCGTCTTTACCCCGGGCGGCACGCGCGTGGTGGGCTTTATGGTCCGCCAGTCCGATATCGCGGGTATGATCGAGCGTCCCGACCGCTTTGTGGCGCTCGATGCCATCGGCGTCTATGAGGGTGCTGTCGCGGTCGACGACGTCAAGGGCACCTATGATGCCGCCGCAGCCAAGCGCCTCGATATCAACCTGGACGATTGCATCATCTGGGTCGGCATGGACGTGCGCACGGAATCGGGCGATGTCGTGGGCTACTGCTCGGACGTTGAGTTCAAGCCGCGCTCGGGTATTGTGCAGATGTTCTACGTGACCGCCGGTGCCGCTTCGAGCGTGCTGGTGGGCGACACGCAGGTGCCGCCGACGATGCTGCGCGGCTACGAGAACGGTGCGATGATTGTCTCGGACGAGGTCAAGGCGCTCGGGTATTCGGGCGGCGCGGCCGCCAAGGCTGCCGAGGCCAGTGTCGTGGTAGGCGATAAGGTCAAGAAGGGCGCCAAGGTGCTCGATGACAAGGGATCGGTCGCCGTGGACAAGGGCAGTCGTGCACTGGGCAAGCAGCTCGGCAAGACGCGCGGTATGTTCAAGGCCTTTAAGGACGAATATCAAAAGGCGAGCGGGGGCTCGTCAAAAGCTAGCAAATAGAGACGTACCAAATGATGGGAGGCGAGCCGGAGACATGTTGCTCCGGCTCGCTGTGTTTATGGGGGAGGGCACATGCGCCAAAACGGATCTAACTTAAACGGGCGCTCGGGTGCGCGTCCGACGGCGCGCCGCGACCTGGGGCAGCTGCCCAGCGGTCAGCGTCGACGTCGCCGTAAGCCCGGCGCGATGTACCTCAACCATAGCCGTGGGTTTAGCGATCGCAGCGCGCGCATCGGCAACGGGCGCTCGCCGCGCCGACCGTCCCGTCTGCCCTATGCGCTTATCGCCGTGGGTTGCGCGCTCGTGCTGTTTATCGCTGCCGTCGTGGGCTACGTCAACCGCAGCGTGGACGTGGAACTCAACGGGCAAAAGACCGCGGTGCGCGTGGGCTCTACGTTGCAGAATCTTATCGACGATCAAAGCCTGACCGAAACGTACGACGCCGGTGATCTGCTGGCCGTCGACGACAGCGTGCTTAAGCGCCATGGCGGCGAAAAGCTGTCGGTGAAGGTCGACGGCAAGCGCGTGAAGCAAGGCAAATGGGATAGTCGCGAACTTGAGGGCGGCGAGAAGGTGACGGTCAAGGACGGCCGCAACGCGTACGAAAAGCACGAGGTCCAGGCCACGACTATCGAGCCAAAGCTTAAGGTCGAGGGCACGGGTGCCATTGAGTATGTCAAAGCCTGGGGTGTTCAGGGCCGCTCCGAGGTATGGGTCGGCGAGCAGTCGGGCAAGACGCAGGACCGCGGCGAGGTCGTGCCCGCCACCGACTGCGTAGTCGAGTGCGCAAGCGTAGCGCCCAAGGGCAACGAAAAGTACGTGGCCCTGACATTTGACGAGGGTCCGAGCGGCGCGACCAAGCAGATCTTGCAGGTGCTCAAGGAAAAGGGCGTCACGGCGACGTTCTTCCTTTCGGGCGATGCCGCGGAAGCCTCGCCCGCTACTGCCAAAGCGATTGTCGATGCCGGGTGCGAGATCGGCTCCAACAGCTACAGCGATGATTCGCTCAAGGGCCAGGACCGTGAGGCGGTACGCGAGCAGATCACGAAAGGCACCGATGCGATTAAGTCGGCGACCGGCGTGAAGACGATGCTGCTGCGTGCTCCCTACGCTGCCTTTGACGAGCAAAACTGGATCGATGCTATGGACCTGGTCTCCGCCGTGGTCTCGTGGAATATTGACTCGGGCGACTGGCTGCTCAACGGTGCCGACGAGCAGGTCTCGACGGTGCTCGATTCGGTGACGCCGGGCAATATCGTGCTGCTCACCGATAGAGACGAATGCGCCGAGCAGACGCTCGAGGCGCTGCCGCAGATCATCGACGGCCTTGTCGCCGACGGCTACAAGATCGTGACGCTCAGCGACCTGGTCAAGACGGACACATCGCTCAGCAAAAAGCTCACCTCGCTGACGAAGGTCACCATGCCCAAGGACGCCGTGTTCCCCCAACTTGCCGAGGACGATGACACCACAGAGTAGTCATTGGGTAGTCGTTTAAGAACGTCCCCAATGGCTATGTCACGGATACGTCAGCGTTTGGTATGCCTGCAATGTGCAGCGCATAAATTCGATGCCGCAGGGCGATGCTGATGCTATAGTTACTGCGGTTAATGAGGGTCAAGAGAAAGGTTACAGGTGAAATCCAAACCTCGACCATACAGTCGATGACCCCATGCAGGTGCTTTTTGCGCATGCACGGGGTGTAAGCGTCGAGCGGCGTGCCGCCCGCGCATGCGTATACATATCCAGAAGCCCCCGGACGCCGCATGTGCGGCCGCGTCCGGAGGAATATTGATGGGGAGCACCATTGAATTATCTGAGTGAGATGCTCAAATTGCCGGTCTTGGACGTCGACGGCGAAAAGCTCGGCGTGGTCAACGATTTTGGCATTGCAACCGGCGAAGTTTTTCCACACGTGACGTCGCTCGCGTTTCGCGGCCCCGGCAAGACGCCGTTTATGATCAGTTGGCGCAAATGGGTCGATCGTATCGACGAGACGGGCGTGTACCTTAAGGCGTCGGCCACCGAAATCCGTTTTTCGTACCTGCAGCCGACCGAACTCTTGCTTGCCCGCGACGTGCTCAACAAGCAGATTGTCGACACGCAGGGCATGAAGGTCGTGCGCGTAAACGACATCAAGTTTTCCATGTCGGGCGAAAATCAGCTGCGTCTGCTGGGTGCCGAGGTTGGCGCCCGCGGCTTGCTGCGCGCGATCAGCCCCACGCTCGAGCATGTTGCCGAGGGCTTTATGAAGCACCTGGGCAAGCCGTTGAGCGAGGATATCATCGCCTGGTCCTACATGGACCTGCTCGACCGCTCGACCAAGAATATCCAGCTCTCGGTGTCGCACAAGACGCTCGGCGAGCTGCACCCTGCCGACATCGCCGACATTATCGAGCAGCTCGACCCGCGCCTACGTGCGCAGGTGTTTGCGCAGCTCGATACTGCCCAGGCCGCCGAGGCCATCTCGGAGTTCGATGACGACGAGCTTATGACCGAGATGCTCGAGGGCCTGTCCGACACGGACGCATCGTCGATGCTGGCCATGATGGACCCGGACGATGCAGCCGACCTGATCGACGAGCTCGATTACGAGAAGGCCGAGAAGCTCCTGCGCCTGATGGGCGTCAAGGAGGAGAAGGCGATTCGTAACCTGCTGGGGTATGAGGACAACACCGCCGGCCGCATCATGACCTCGGAGTTTGTCTCCCTGCCTGCCACGGCAACGGTCGGTGACGCCATCGAGGCGATTCGCGAGCTCGACGAGGACTTCGAGAGCGTCTACTACGTCTATACCGAGGATCCGAGCGGCATGCTGACCGGTGTGCTTTCGCTGCGAACGCTGATCGTAGCCGACCGCGACGCCACGCTGGGTCAGCTGGCCTATCGCGACCTGGTCTATGTGTCGCCCGACGAGGACCAGGAAGACGTAACGGACGAGATGACCAAGTACGACCTGGTTGCCATCCCTGTCTGCGACGAGAACCGTCATATCCTGGGTATCGTAACCTTCGACGACGCCATGGACGTTATTGCCGAGGAGCATCAGGAGGACCTGCAGATCGCCGGTGTCGGCTCGGGCGATAGCGCGTCGGACGACTCGACGAACGTGCTCAGCTGGTTCGTGCATCGCCAGTACTGGGTTGTTGTATGGGGCATCGCGTCGTGCATCATGGCGACCGTGCTGGGAACGGCGCTCGGCTCCGCGCATCTGGTGGTGTTCCCCATGTGCGCCATGCCGCTCGTGCTGCTGGCGGCCTCGCGCATGGTGTCGTTCGTCAAGAACTACTTCCTGGAGTATGACGGTCACGACGATGAGCCCAAGCCGTATCTGGGGTTCTTCTTCCAGAGCACGGGCATGGGCCTGATTCTGTCACTCGTGACCTACCTGTGCGCCCAGCTGGTGCGCACCGCTGCGTTCCCCGATGCGTCCATGTTTGAGGAGCAACTCTTTACCGGGTGCTTTAACATCGCGGCCATCGTCTGTCTGATTGGCAACATGAGCGCCGTGATTTACCTGATGGTGCTGTTCTGGCGTGACGAGCATGACCTCAACACGTCGGGCACCGCCATGAACGTTATTGCCGTCATGATCTCGTGCGTAGCGTACTGCGTCGCTGCGGTGCTGCTCACCATGTCGGTCATGGGTTAGGTGGTCGCGTGCAAGATACCAAGCAAAAGTCGGGCACCAAGCAAAAGTTGACCATCGCGGCCATCTTTGGCGCTATGGGTCCCGGTCTGCTGGCGGCGCTTTCGGGCAATGACGCCGGCGGCATTGCAACGTATTCCAGCGCGGGCGCCAGCTATGGCTATAAGATGCTCTGGATGCTTCCCGTCATGACTGTGCTGCTCATCGTGACGCAGGAGACCGCGGCGCGCTGCGGCTGCGTCACGGGTAAGGGCCTGGCATCGCTCATTCGCGAGCGCTTTGGCGTGCGCAAGAGTGTACTTGCTATGGCGGCGCTGTTGATCGCCAACACGGCTGTGACCATTTCGGAGTTTGCGGGCATCGCCAGCGGTCTTGCTCTCTTTGGCGTGCCGGCGAGCATCTCGGTGCCGTTGGTGGCGCTGCTGGTATGGATGCTTACCATGTCGGGTAGTTTCCAGCGCATCGAGAAGATTCTGCTGCTGGTGAGCTGCGTGTTCGTGACCTATATCGTCGCCGCGTTTATGGCTGGCCCCAACTGGGGTGAGGTCGCGGTCGACCTGGTCGTGCCTAACATTCAAAATGACCCCAGCTACGTGTCGCTCGTGGTCGCAACGATCGGTACCACCATCGCGCCATGGATGATTTTCTTGGCGCAGAACAACGTGGTCGATAAGAATGCGGGCGAGGACGACATCGTGCTGCAGCGTATTGATACCGTGAGCGGCTCGATCGCTGCCGATATCATTGCCGGCTTTATTATCATCACGACCGGCACGGTGTTGTTCCCGGCGGGTATTCAGATTAGCGATGCTGCCGATGCTGCCCGCGCGCTGGAGCCTATTGCGGGTCAGTGGTCTACGGTACTGTTTGCCTCGGGCCTGGTCGCGGCGAGCTTCTTGGCTGCCTGCGTGCTGCCGGGCGTTACGTCGAGCGCTATCTGCGAGGCATTTGGCTGGGAGCGCGGTGCCGATCGCAGCTGGGACGAGGCCCCGGTCTATCGCGGCATCATTACGGCCATCATCGGCATCTCTGCCGTGCTGGTGCTTATGCCCGGCGTCGATCTGTTCCAGATTATGATGACCTCGCAGGTCATCAATGGCGTGCTGCTGCCCGTGGTTCTGGTGTTCCAGGTGGTTATTGCCGCTGACCGTCACATTATGGGCACTAACCGCAACGGCCGCGTGTGGAATGTGCTCACTTGGGCGACTATCGGTGTGATTACGGTGCTGACGGTCGTCATGTTTGTTCTGCAGGCGATGGGTTACAGCGCTTAGCGCCTCTTTTGGGTTTCGAGCGGCCGCTGCCATGGGCCGCGGCCTCTTTTTGCCCGCTATAGGGGGTTAGTTATATGGCAGTGGACAAAAAATGCCAAATATGAGTACTGTTGCTAAGTGAATAGCATTTACATCCAAGAAGATAATGGACATAGCCGATAGTATGTTCATTAAAATTGGCTCCAATATGTCTTAAACCAGTCAGGTTGGCTGCTTTAGGGGGTTGTAGGGGTCGCTCGGACGTCATTTTGGGTGGTTTTGCCTGCTACTAAAATGGTAACAGTACTCATATTTGCCCCTTTTTGTCCATGACCTCTTGGAGTCGGCTCGAAAAGAGTGATTTTGGGTTGTTTGCTGCGGGTGTGGGCTTGGAAACAACGTTCGGGGTGGCGAGGCGCCCAGAATTTGGTCGCAAGGAGGGCGTTCCTCGGCTGTGTCAGGAGTGTCCCTGGGTGCCGGCATATAAGGAACGTCCCTAACTGTCGGAGGGGGTGCCTGCCGTGGCGGGCACCCCTCCGGATGTGGGAAGTTTGCGCTGCAGGTTACTTGTCGGTGCCCAGCTTGTGCGGCTTGAGAGCGAGCGCATTGACGAGCGCGTCGGTGGCAGACTTGACGGCCGCCGGCTGCGGATCGTTGACGTGATCCTCGGGATGCACGGGCAGGTCCTTCTTGACTGCATCGTGGATCAAGTTGAGGTACTCAGTCACGCCAGTGGTCGACAGGTGCGTGCCATCGCCATCGAACAGGTCGTTGCGATTGGCACTGTATCCGTACCAGTCGATAACGCGCACGTTCTTGTAGCGCGTAGCAGCGTTGGCGATGGCCTGGTTGGTAGAGCCAACCCACGGCTGCGGGCTGCGCGTGTTCACAAACACCACAATACGCTTATCTCCCGCATCGGCCATGATGGCGTCGATCTGGTCGTCGGTTACCAAGCCGTTGGTGCCCAGTGCAAAGACCACGATCTTGCCGGCAAGGTTCTGTTGGAGATAGCCCTCAAATGTCGCGCGGCCCGCATCGAACTGGCGGCCCTTTTCGGCATCGATGTGACTGTGGGGGAACACGCCGTCGAAGGAATCGACGGCGCGCAGCGACACGGAGTCACCGATCATCAGCAGGTCGTAGGATCCATCGGGGAAGCCGTCGTTGTCCTTGTCGGTGTCGTCGGCCGCCTGCTGGTCGGTGGGCGCGGTGTTTTTGGCTTCCTTGTTGAGGACTTCGGCGCCCTCACCGCTCAGTGCGGAGGTCTCCGGCACAAAGATCAGGCCGCCCAGTGCAACGACCAACACGACAGCGCAGGCTGCGCAGACAGGGACGTGCGCGCGTACCCAGTTGGCGGGCGTGGTGGCGCCGTCGCGAAACTCGGATACGGTGCGCCCAAAGGCGCCCTTTCTAAACGGCGTCTCGATAAAGCGATATGAACATTCGGCTGCGGCGACCACCAACAACACCTGCAAAATGTACTGCCACCACGGCGTATCGTTGATGTTGGCGACCGGGTTCATGAGCAACAGTAGCGGATAGTGCCACAGGTAGATGCTGTACGAGCGCTTGCCAACCCACACGAGCGGCTCGGCGGACAGTGCGCGGGCAACCATTCCCTGGGGCTGCACGCAGGCCGCGATGACCATGAGCGTGAGGATGGAGCATAGCAGCGTGCCGCCGCGATACTGGAACGCGGTGTAGCCGTTGGTGAGCGCGACCATGGCGGCAAGGCCAACCAGACCCACGACGCCCAACACATCGATGGATGCGGGCGAGGACCAAAAGCGCACGAGGGCGCTCGGCTGTGCCGGGACGGTCTCGGCTGCGTTGTCGGCCTTCTCGCCAGGCTTGCCCTCGGCGTTCTTGCCGTGCTTGGCGGCGCCAGCCAGGCGATTGAGCCCCAAACGATGAGCGAGACACACCGGCGCCAGGTCGCGATCGGGGATAAAGGCCATCCAGGCGCCCAGCAGCAGCGAGAAGACGCGGGTGTCGGTGCCGTAGTACACGCGGCTGGGGTCGGCGGCAGGGTTATAGAGCACCATCATGGCGATGGCGGAGACAGCAGCCAGGCCCAGAACCATGCGGCGCGTGTTGGGCTTGCTCATGTGCATGGATACCATAGCGAGCAGCAGCGGTGGCCAAACCAGGTAGAACTGTTCCTCGATGGCGAGCGACCAAAAGTGCGTAAGCGGCGAGGGGTCGCCCAGGGCGTTGAAGTACGAGACGTCCTGCATAATCTGCCACCAGTTGTTAAAGAACAGCAGCGACGGCAGAATGTCGGGACGCATCTTGGTGAGCATCACGTGGTTAAAGATGGTGCACAGCGCGCAGGTCACGAACACTACCGTTACCACGGCGGGGACCAGGCGACGGATGCGGCGAATCCAGAAGCTCTTAAGGTCGATGCGACCGGTCTTAGCGACTTCGTTGAGCAGCAAGCGCGTGATCAGATAGCCCGAAAGCACAAAGAAGATCGTGACGCCAAGCAGGCCGCCCTGAGCCCACGTGAGGTTGAGGTGATAGAGCACCACCGCGACGACGGCAAGCGTGCGCAGGCCGTCAAGGGCAGGGATGTAGCGGGACTTGGGGCGAGCAGGCGTCTGCTCCGCGGCGGGAGTGTTGGCGCGGCCCGCGTTGTTGGCAGAAGCGCGATGGGGGCTCGCGGTGCGTCGCGGCTCGTTGGCACGGCGTTCGCCCTTCACGCGTTCGTGCGGCGCCGGCTCGTTGCCCGTGCGGCGTCGACCGCGCGAGCCCGATTGCGAGAATTGTTCCATAAAACATCATCCAATGACGAGAATAATCAGCACGTATTCATTGTAGCTGCCTGCCCCTGTGAATGCTTGCTGCTGGCGTAAGCTCAAGCGCGCGTCCACATCAAAGTGGACTAAAGTTATAGGGGGTGCGAGAGTGCACAATCGTTGGTCGACGGTGGGCGCAAAGCCTGAAGACGAGGAGGTTTCCATGGCGGATCACAGCATCGTTGCGGTGTTCGGCAGCATGAACATGGACCTTTCGGTGGCGTGCGAGCGCATGCCGCGCGCGGGCGAGACCGTCGGTGGCAGCGGTTTTATCACCAACGCCGGCGGTAAGGGAGCCAATCAGGCCGTTGCCGCTGCGCGCATGGGTGCGCGCACGTGCATGATTGGCGCTGTTGGGCGCGATACCTTTGGCGATGCGCTTGTGGCAGGGCTCCAGGATGCCGGCGTGGGCGTTGAGTTTGTGGCGCGTCGCGATGACGTGGAGACCGGTACCGCGACTATCATTCGCTGTGAGAGCGACAACCGCATCGTGCTGTCGCCGGGCGCCAACCATGCGCTTGCGGGCGAGGACGTTGCCCGCGCACTGAGGCGCTTGGTGGCCGACGAGCTCGACGGCGATGCCAGCGAGATTGCCCCGGCTGCTGGCGGCGTCTTTATCGCCCAGGGCGAATGTGACCTTGCGGCGACGGCCGGGGCGCTTGCTTGCGCTCACGAGCTGGGGTTCTATACGATCTTTAATCCGGCGCCCGCCTGCGACCTGCCGGCAGGAGCGTGGCCAGCGGTCGACCTGGTCTGCCCCAACGAGACCGAGTGCCAGGTGCTGACGGGCATTCTGCCCACGGATGATGCGAGTTGCGTCGCCGCGCTCAATGCGCTGCTCGACAAGGGCGCCGGGGCTGCGGTCATCACGTTGGGCGGCGCCGGCTCGGTTACGCTCGGCGATGGCGGTGAGCCGCTGCGCATGCCGGCGCTTTCGAGCGCGGTGGTCGATACGACGGCCGCGGGCGATACGTTTATCGGCGCGTTGGCGGCGGCTCGTCTGGAGGGCCTGCCGCTCTTTGAGTGCATGGCGGCGGGTGCTCGCGCCTCGGCGGTGACGGTGTCGCGCCTGGGCGCTCAGCAATCAATTCCCACGCGTACGGAAGTCGAGCACAAGTTTGGGTCGGACGATTTAGTACAAGGCGGAGAAGCGGAGTAGAACAATGGCAACCAAGAAGCTGATCCTTGATCTGGATATGGGTGTGGACGATGCGATGGCGCTCGCCTATGCCATCGCAAGCCCCGAGGTGGAGCTCGTCGGCATCACCACGTGCTTTGGCAACGTGCGCGTCGAGCAGTCGGCGCACAACTGCTTGGCGGTGCTCGACCTGTTGGGTCGTCCCGAGGTGCCGGTGTACCTGGGCGCCGATCGTCCCATGAAGGCGACCGAACCCTACACGCCGCCGGCGTCCACCACGCTTATCCACGGCAAGAACGGTATTGGCGGCGCAAGCGTGCCCGCTTCGCCGTACGAGCCGGTGGGCGCGACGTCGGCCGATGGCAATGCGGCGGTCGATTACCTGATTGATGCCGCGCGTACCTATGGCCCCGATTTGATCTACGTGGCGACCGGCCCGCTCTCCAATCTGTCGCTCGCCCTGGAGCGTGATGCGGCGGCGATGATGTCTATCGGTCGCGTGGTCGTGATGGGCGGCGCCCTTACCGTGCCCGGCAACGTGAGCGCGGGCGCCGAGGCCAACATGGCGGGCGACCCCGAGGCTGCCGACGCCGTGTTGCGCTCGGGCCGCAAGCTCACCATGGTGGGCTTGGATGTGACGCACCGCGTGGTGCTCACACGTCGCGACGTTGCCGGCTGGACGGGCTCGGGCACTATGGCTGGCTGCGCGTTTGCGAGCATGGTCGAGCACTATATCGGTTCGTACGAAATGAACGCGCCCTACCTGGGCGGCTGCGCGCTGCACGATCCGCTGGCGGTTGCCGTGGCGATTGATCCCACGCTCGTGGGTGCGCTCGGCTGCAATCTTCGTGTCGACCTGCTGGGCGAGTACCGCGGCCGCACTATCTGTGATGAGCACCGTCTGTCCGATCCGGATAAGAGCGCGCTCGTGGCGCTCACCGTGGACGCCCCACGTTTCCTCGCGGAGTTTAAGGCACGCATGGCTCGCATCCTTGGCTAAACGGTTTCTGTGCCCCGATCCAGATTAGCTACCGAGTAAATACGCCCGTTGGGGGAATAGTCGCGTCGCTTCGCTTGACAACAGGCTAAACTAGCTATTAAACATTTACTATTCTGTTTAGATTGAATTTGCGGTCGTTTAGTTGTCGAGTCACGGGGCGGTCAGGCCACGATGCTCCGCCACGACCGTTGCTAGGGGGAACAATGGCCAAAGCAAGTGTTCGCGAAATCAGCCGCATCACCGGTTTTTCGCCTGCGACCGTGTCCAACGCGCTCAACCGCAAGCGCAGCGTGAGCGAGGAGACCGCCAAAGTCATCCTGGAGTGCGCGCAGTCGCTCGGCTATCAGCAGTCGACGCAGCTCGAGAGCATCCAGTTTGTGCTCGCGCGCAAGACGGGCGCCATCCTGGACGAGAGCACCTTCCATCCCGCGGTTATTGAGGGCGTGGAGCGCCAGGCGCGTCGCCACGGCATGAGCACGAGCTTTGTCTCGCTCGACTTTAGCGACCTGGACGCCGTGCGTCCGCAGGTCGAGGGCCTGATCGCCGACCCGTCTGCCGCCATCGTGCTGATGGGTACCGAGCTGGGTGAGGAAGATTACGCCCTGTTCGCCAACGCTGCCGCCCACCTGATCGTGCTCGACGGCTGGAGCGACCGCCAGTACTTTGATGCCGTAGTCATTGCCAATACCGATTCGGTGCTGCGCGCCGTGGACTACCTTATCGAGAAGGGTCACAGGCAAATCGGCTATCTGGCAGGCGATCTTCGTATCCGCAACTTTAAGGATCGCGAGCGCGGCTATCGCCAAGCGCTTGAGGATGCGGACCTCGAGGCCAATCCGGCATGGCACGTCACGCTGGGCACCACGCTCGAAGGTGCCTATCGCGATATGGGTGCATGGCTCGACAGCGTCTCACGCGACGACCTGCCGACGGCTTTCTTTGCCGAGAACGACGTGCTCGCCGTGGGTGCCATGCGCGCGTTCAACGAGCACGGCATTCGCGTGCCCGAGGATGTCTCGATCATCGGCTTTGACGACCTATCTCTGGGCGCTTTTTCCAACCCGCCGCTCACCACGGTGCATGTTCCCAAGCACGAGGTGGGTGAGATCGCGGTGCGCCGCCTGGTGGGCAACATCCGCAATCCCAAGAGCTACACCTGCAAAACGGCTGTGTCGACCTATTTTGTCGAGCGCCAGAGCGTGCGCGAAATCTAGGCGGAGACGGCATCGCCTGCAGCGTGCCAAAGCTCGCTAGGGCAGTAAACATAGCGCTATTCAAAAGAGGGTCCTTCGGGGCCCTCTTTTTGTTGCCCTTGTATGTTCAGATTGTTTACATACCGTTTAGGCTGATTTCTCTACCGTTTACGAGACTTTCGCGCTAAACTTTTAAACAAAAGAGTAAAACATTTAGTAAACAGAACAAAACGAAACATGCGTCTGTTTACTGAACATGTGACTAGGGGAGGACGTACATGGACAAGATCAAGCTCGGCTTTGTGCCCACGCGCCGCAGTATCTTTAGCGCGCCGGACGCGATCAAGTATCGCGGTCTGACGGCTGATCGCCTGCGCGAGATCGGCGTCGAGATTGTGGATATCGACGACATCAACGACGAGGGCCTGCTGTTCGACGACAGCCATATCGCGCCTATCGTCGAGAAGTTCCGCGCCGAGGGCGTCGACGGCATCATGCTCTGCCACGCCAACTTTGGTACCGAGTATGTCTGCGCCCGCCTTGCCCGCGAGCTCGGTTTGCCCGTGCTGCTGTGGGGGCCGCGCGACGAGCGCCCCGAGCCCGACGGCACCCGTCTGCGTGATAGCCAGTGCGGTCTGTTCGCCACCGGCAAGGTCCTGCGCCGCTTCCAGGTTCCCTTCACCTACATGACCAACTGCCGTCTGACCGATCCCGAGTTCGAGCGCGGCGTCTGGGACTTTTTGGCCGTGTGCAACGTGGTCAAGACCTTCAAGCACACCCGCATCCTGCAGATGGCCACCCGTCCGTTCGATTTCTGGTCGACCATGTGCAACGAGGGCGAGCTGCTCGAGAAGTTCAACATCCAGCTTTCGCCCATCCCCATGACCGAGCTTGTCCAGGCCGTGCGCGACGCCCAGGCTGACGAGCAGGCCATGGCAGCCATGCTCGCCCACATTGGTGACAGCTTTGAGATCTGCATCCCCGAGGACAAGGTTCCTGCGGTCGCAGGACTCGCCATTGCCATGAAGCGCTTGGTCGAGAAGTACGGCTGCAACGCCGGCGCCATCCAGTGCTGGAACGCCCTGCAGGACGAGTTGGGCATTATGCCCTGCGCCGCCAACGCAATCCTCAACGAGATGGGCATCCCCATCGTCTGCGAGACCGACATCCATGGCGCTATCACCGCGCTGATGGTCGAGGCCGCCGACCTGGGCCGTCACCGCGGCATGTTCGCCGACTGGACCGTGCGTCATCCCGATAACGAGAACGGCGAGCTGCTGCAGCACTGCGGCCCCTGGCCCTGCAGCTGCGCGGCCGTCAAGCCCAAGCTCACTTACCCGCTGGCTTTCGATCACCCCGGCGCGCTGACGGCCGAGGCCAAGCACGGCGACCTCACCCTTGCCCGCTTTGACGGCGACAACGGCGAGTACTCGCTGCTGCTGGGTAACGCCCGCGGCATCGACGGCCCGGCCGGCATGGGCACCTACCTGTGGGTCGAGGTCGACAACCTCAAGCGCCTCGAGGCCAAGATCGTCGAGGGTCCCTACATCCACCACTGCGTCGCCATTCACGCCAACGTGGTGCCGGTGCTCTACGAGGCGTGCAAGTACATCGGCATTGTCCCCGACCTGTACGACCCCATCGAAGAAGACGTCAAAGCTTACCTGCGAGGAGAGTAGAAATGGCAACTATCGAAGAGCTTGAATCCCTGCGTTGGGACCTTCGCCGCGATTGCGTCGATATCATCATGGCTGGCGCTGGCGGGCACATCGGCGGCGACATGTCGGTCATTGATGCGCTGATGACCCTCTATGCCAACCACCTCAACATTTCTCCCGAGACCGTCGACGATCCCAACCGCGATCGCTTCGTACTCTCCAAGGGCCACGCCATGGAGGCCTACTACGCGGTGCTCTGCCACGAGGGCTATCTGGACCTCGACGACGTCAAGGCCCGCTTCTCTAAGTTCGGCAGCCCCTACATCGGCCACCCCAACAACAAGCTCAAGGGCATCGAGATGAACTCGGGCTCGCTGGGTCATGGCCTGCCCGTGGCCGTCGGGATGGCGCTTGCCGGCAAGATGGATGGCCGCGACTACCGCGTCTACACCATCATGGGCGACGGCGAGCTTGCCGAGGGCTCGGTCTGGGAGGGCGCCATGAGCGGCGGCAACTACCAGCTCGATAACCTGTGCGCGCTCGTGGACCGCAACCGCCTGCAGATCAGCGGCAGCACCGAGGACGTCATGAAGCAGGATTCGCAGGAGGAGCGCTGGGCCGCCTTCGGTTGGAACGTGCTGTCCATTCCGGGCAACGACGTCCAGGCCATCGACGCCGCGCTGACGCTGGCCGCCGAGACCAAGGGTAAGCCCACGGTCATCATCCTCAACACGGTGAAGGGCTACGGCTCGCCGGTTATGGAGGACAAGGCCGCCTGGCATCATCACCTGCCCAACGATGAGGAATATGCCCAGATCATCGCCGATTTCGCTGCCCATAAGGAGGCTATCAATGGCTAACAAGATCGCCAACCGCAAGGCTATCTGCGACACGCTGCTCGAGGCCGCCGCAACCGATAAAGACATCGTCGTCTTGTGCTCCGACTCCCGCGGCTCCGCATCGCTCACGCCGTTCTTCGATCAGTATCCCCAGCAGTCCATTGAGGTCGGCATCGCCGAGCAGGACCTGGTGAGTATCGCCGCCGGTATGGCCTCGTGCGGCAAGAAGGCCTGGGCCGCCTCGCCGGCGTCCTTTGTGACCACGCGCTCGTATGAGCAGTGCAAGGTCGACGTTTCGTACTCCAACACCAACGTCAAGCTCATCGGCATCTCGGGCGGCGTTTCCTATGGCGCCCTCGGTATGAGCCATCACTCCGCGCAGGATATCGCCGCCATGAGCGCGATTCCCAACATGCGCGTGTATCTGCCGAGCGATCGCTTCCAGACCGCCGAGCTCGTGCGCGCCCTGGTTGCCGACAACAAGCCGGCCTACATCCGCGTGGGCCGCAACCCGGTGGAGGACGTGTACACCGAGGACGAGTGCCCGTTCCAGATGGACCGCGCCACCTGGGTGCGCCGCGGCACCGATGTGGCGATCGTCGCCACCGGTGAGATGGTCCGCCACGCCGTGGACGCCGCCGACCTTTTGGCCGAGCAGGGTATCTCGGCAACGGTGCTCGATATGTACTGCGTCAAGCCGCTCGACGCCGAGGCCGTGATCGAGGCCGCCGGTGCCACGCGAGCCGTCGTGACCGTCGAGGAGCACAGTCCCTTCGGTGGCCTGGGTTCCATGGTCGCGCAGGTCGTGGGTGAGCACTGCCCGCGTCCGGTCAAGTGCCTGAGTCTACCCGATGCGCCGGCCATCACCGGTACGAGCCCCGAGGTCTTTGCGCACTACGGCCTGACGGGCGAGGGAATCGCCAAGACGGTCGTCGAGTTCCTTCCCGCAGAGTAATTGGTGCATCGGGGACAGGTTTGCACCAATCCTTTTAGGTTGAATTTTGAGCAGGTCGGCTGCGCTCTCATGAGCCGGTCGGCCACTCGCTCCTTGTCCGTCGGGTTTTAGTTTTGAATCGACGGGGGAGACAGGAGAGTACATGAGCAAATACATCATCGGAATCGATCAGTCCACACAGGGTACTAAGGCGCTGCTGGTGGACGAGGGCGGCCATCTGATCCATCGCGCCGACCGCTCGCATCGCCAGATTGTCAACGAGGCCGGCTGGGTGAGCCATGATCCAGCCGAGATCGCCGCCAACGTGCTGGCCGTGGCGCGCGCCGTGGTGGAGGAGACCGGGGTCGATCCGGCCGACGTCGCCGGCATCGGCATCTCCAACCAGCGCGAGACTACCGTTGCCTGGAATCGCACGACGGGCGAGCCGCTGTGCGATGCCGTGGTGTGGCAGTGCGCCCGCGCCCGCGAGCTGTGCGACGAGCTGGCTGCGCGCGAAGGCGTGGCCGAGCTGGTGCGTGACACGACGGGTCTGGTGCTCTCGCCCTACTATCCGGCGGGCAAGATGGCCTGGATCCTCGCGAACGTTCCCGCGGCTGCCGAGGCCGCGGCGGCGGGCGAGCTGTGCCTGGGCACCATCGATGCCTGGGTGGTCTGGACGCTCACGGGCGGCGCGGAGTTTCGCTGCGACTGGTCCAATGCCAGCCGCACGCAGCTCTTTGACCTGCGCCGTGGCTGCTGGAGCGAGCCGGTGTGCGAGGCCTTTGGCGTCGATTCGGCTTGCCTGCCGCAGGTGACCGATTCCGATGGCCTGTTCGGCATGACGAACCTGGGCGGCTTTTTGCCGGCGCCCGTGCCCATTCACGGCGTGCTCGGCGACAGCCATGCCGCCTTGTTTGCCCAGGGCTGCCATAGCCGCGGCATGGCAAAGGCGACCTATGGCACCGGCAGCTCGGTCATGATGAACGTCGGCGACGAGTTCGTCGCCAGCTCGCACGGGCTTTCGAGCTCGCTTGCGTGGCGTATGGACGGTGTGACCGAGTATGTGCTCGAGGGCAACGTGAGCTACGCCGGCGCCGTCAAGACGTGGCTGCGCGACGACCTGGAACTCATCAACAATCCCGAGGAAGTCACCGACCTGTGCTACGCCGCCAATCCGGCGAGCCGCGTCTACTTTGTGCCGGCGTTCACTGGCCTGGGCGCGCCGCACTGGGCGAGCGATGCCGAGGGCTGCGTCTTTGGCATGACGCGCACCACGGGCCGTGCGGAGTTCGTAAAGGCCGCCGACGAGTCGATCGCCTATCAGATCTTCGACGTGATCGATGCGATGGTCGAGGATTCGGGCGCGGCACTGGCCGAGCTTCGTGTTGAC
This sequence comes from uncultured Collinsella sp., assembly GCA_905207015.1. Classification (GTDB taxonomy): domain Bacteria; phylum Actinomycetota; class Coriobacteriia; order Coriobacteriales; family Coriobacteriaceae; genus Collinsella. Next base: position 32,424 of record CAJLJQ010000002.1, read on the forward strand.
GGCGGTCCCACGCGCGACGCGTACCTGATGCAGTTTGAGAGCGACCTGGTCGGCTCGCCCATCCGCATTGCGAGCAACGACGAGATGAGCGGTCTGGGCGCGGCCTGGGCCTGCGGCATTGCGCTGGGCATGTACACGCGCGACGTCGTCGACGTCTACGGCGCCCGCGGCATCGTGGAGTCCACCATGTCCGCCGACGAGCGCGCCAAAAAGATCGCCGGCTGGCGCCATGCCGTGAAATCTACAATCGCGTACACCGCCTAGCATGATTATTCTGAGACGGGGATTAAAAACTCATTGATCCCCGTCCCGGGCAGCTCATTTGGGACGGGGCTTTTTTGACTGGTATGATTGGTGCGATCATTCGAACCAGCTAAAAGAGCCCCGTCCCAAATTGACTACCGAGAGGATCTGCCATGGAGCGCATCGCGAGTTTTTCCGTTGACCATCTGCTGCTCGAGCCCGGCGTGTATGTGAGCCGCATCGACCGCGATCCGGCGACCGGCGCCGCCGTCACCACCTTTGACCTGCGCCTGACCACGCCCAACAAGGAGCCAGTTATGAACACGGCGGAGTGCCACACCATCGAGCATCTGGGTGCCACGTTCCTCCGCAATCATGCCGAGTGGTCGAGCCGCATTGTCTACTTTGGCCCCATGGGCTGCCGCACGGGCTTTTACCTGGTTGTCTTTGGTGAGCTGACGAGTGAGGAGATCTTGCCGCTCGTGCGCGAGCTGTTCGAGTTTGTTGCTGGTTTTGAGGGCGATATCCCCGGCGCCGCTCCCGAGGAGTGCGGTAACTATCTGGACCAGAACCTCCCCATGGCAAACTGGCTCGCGCGCCGTTATCTCGACCGCGACCTGGCCAATATCGACGAGAAGCACCTGCACTATCAGCAGGCATAGGGCCGCCCTCTGCCTCCAAACCGTTCACACGGAGATATCGACCGTTTAACTGTTTAGAAGTGTTTATTCGAGGTCATTAGCACTAGCTCGCTTAAACTAGTCCTCAGAGTGATATTCAGGCAAGGCTCCTGAAGCAGCATCTGTCGACATTGATTGTCGGATTCTGCTTCGGGAGCCTTGTTCTGTTTAGGGGGGGACACATGGAAATTGTTAAACGAATTAATACCAGCGCTGTCCTCTGCGTCGATGGAAATGGCAGACAGTTGGTTGCATTCGGCCGTGGTCTGGGGTTTAAGAATGTCGGAGACGAGGTCCCTCTTTCGGAGATTCAACGAACGTTTTATAACGTTAGCTCTCGCTACATCGCTCTCGTTGACGAGGTCCCCGACGAGCTTCTCGAGCTTACCTCGGATGTTATTGATATGTCGACAGGTTTGCTGTCTTATGAGGTGAGCCCTAATTTGCCGTTTATCCTTGCGGACCATATCGCGTATGCGGTTAAGCGCAAAGAGCAACATATCGTTGTCCGCATGCCTTTATCGTTTGATGTCCGCCAACAATATCCCGTCGAATTTAGAATCGGCGAGTATGCACTTAAGATAATCAGGAAACGTCTTAACGTTAGGCTTCCAGCTCATGAGGCAGTTGGAATTGCCATGGCGTTTATCAATAACATGGCCGATTCGGACTCATGCGAAGTAGTTAAAGAGTTTAGCGCGGATATCTACGATCGTGTTCTGGAGGAGTCAACCGTTGCTGTTGAAAATCGGCTTGGCATTCAAGTTGATCGGGAAGGTTTCGATTACGCAAGGTTCGCAACCCATCTTCAGTACTTATTCAATAGGTTGAACTCTGGCGAAAGCATCGTGAGCGACAACCGCAAGATGTACCTCTCGCTCAAAAAAGAATATCCGGTGGCATCAATGTGCGCCGATGATATTGCTTCTGTTCTCAGCCGACTGACGGGGCGGGAACTTATAGACGAAGAAAGACTCTACCTCATGATGCACATCAATCGAATTGCATCGAAAACAAGGTAATTAGTTGGCAAAGGCGCGCGCTTTGCTGATGGTTACATATAAAACTCAACATGGGAGAAATGGTATTTATGGCAGATACAACCAAGCTCGCTGCCGAGATTCTCGAGATGGTGGGCGGCGCAGACAACGTTACATTTGTAGCTCACTGCATGACTCGTTTAAGGTTCAACCTTAAGGACGAAAGCATCGTAGACGATGCAAAAGTCAAGGCGATTGATGGCGTGATCGACATTCGCCATTCCGCGGGGCAATATCAGGTGATTGTGGGACCTAAGGTCGATAAGGTCTATGAAATCGTTGCCAAGGAAACCGGGATTGATGCCGGAGATTCCGAGGCAAGCGAAGGAGAGACTAAGGGCTTTCTGGGAAAGCTAATGAAGCTCATCAGCGGCATCATGATGCCCGTTCTTCCTGCCTTGATCGCATGCGGAATGATAAACGCCGTCCTTAGTATTCTGACGACGGCGGGTGCTGTTTCCGCCGAGAGCGGAATATACACTCTGCTGTACGGCATGGGAAATGCCTGCATGTATTTTCTGCCCGTTCTTGTCGGATCATCTGCTGCTCAGTTCTTTGGAACCGATCGATATATCGGTGCGGTACTCGGTGCAATCCTGATTTATCCGACTTTCGTTGCTGCGGCCGGAGCGGGCGATGCGCTGGATTTGCTCGGCATGAAGTTCACAATGGTGAGCTATTCCTCCACGGTGTTTCCTGCTATCGTGGCGGCTTGGTTCGCATCCGTTCTTAATAAGTGGCTGCGGGCGGTTCTTCCCGATGTTGTGGCATTTGCGCTCGTCCCGTTCCTGACGGTTGCTGTTGCCGCCCCCGTCTCGCTCCTTGTGATCGGCCCCGTTATTCAGCAGGCGAGCTCTTTGCTTGCGACTGCAGTGCTGGCGGTCTATCAGTTCAGCCCCGTCCTTTGCGGCGTTATTCTCGGGCCGATATTCGGTCTCGTTATGATCCCCCTTGGACTCCATTGGGCCCTGATCGTGCTTTCCATCAACAATATTATGACCGTCGGCTCCGATCCTATCCTTGGACTTCTCTGCTGCAGCATGGGTGTTGTCGGCGCTTGTTTGGCGTTTGCCCTCCGCTCGAAGGACCCGAGTGAAAAGAGTCTTGGGTTCAGCTGTGCCATTACGGGCTTTTTCGGGATTACGGAACCGGCGCTGTACGGCATCATCTTGGAGCACAAGAAGATCATTATCGCTTCCATGGTCGCCGGAGCAATCAGTGCTGTTATCCCGGCGATTTTCAACACCTGTACGTTCGTTATGACGTCGAGCGGCATTTTTAGCTTCCCCGGTTATATGGATCCTTCTGGTGATATGAGCAGCCTCATCGGCGCAATTCTTTGCAATGTCGTCGGTTTAATTCTTAACTTCGTTCTCGTTTACATCCTGTATCGCCCTGATGAAGAGGCAGTAGTGGAGTAGACAATTATTTGGGATGTAAGCTGCCGAAAACCCCGCGGCAGATTGCATGTGGTGGGCTTGCCGTTGATTCACGCGAGCCCACCCTCATTTTTGGAGTGACTAGCTATGACAATTACAGCCGATATGACGTTTGGCGAAATCGCGCTCCTTCCTGAGTTCGCTGGCTTTGGCGAGCACCTTATGCTTTGCCGGCCTTCAACTTGGGAGCGCATGTGGAATAAACCCATCGTGTCTCATATGAATTCTGATGCTAATCCATATGAAACTACTCGCGTTTTGCGTGGATTGAATCGGATTGTCGAGCTCGTGGATGACGGGAGGCAAGTTGCCTACGATATATGGGATGAAGCCGACTGCATCCGTGATCCGACTCGACGCAACACGAAACTGTTCTTCTTTCCCGGGAGACCCGGGGCTCCCTTTATCATTGCGGTTTCGGGCGGAGGTTATCAGAGCGTTTGTCATCAAATGGAAGGCTTTCCCGTTGCCCCCGAGCTCAACGATGCGGGCTATAACGTGTTCGTGCTGTCATACAGGGTGAGGGTCGAGCCTTTGATGCCGCGTCCAATCGACGATTTAAATCGAGCTGTCCGTTTTGTCTTCGAGAATTCAGCGAAATTTAATGTCGCAAAAAGTTATGCAGTTATCGGCTTTTCTGCTGGTGCGCATTTAACTGCCGAGTGGGGGACGGACAACAAGGGATTTGCGTCCTACGGATGCGAGGCACCCAAAGCCTTGGTCCTGTGTTATGCACCGATTGATCTTCGTGGCTTTGAGAACGCATCAGACAATAGATTTCTTGATTCGGTGTGCGGCGGGGCTGGTCGCGACTCGCTCGATGATTTCTGTATTAATCAGCATGTGTGGGAGCAGTATCCTCCGACATATCTTTGGCAATGCGCTGACGATGATATTGTATCGCCCGACAATTATGAAAAGATGGTCGATGCTCTGGATGCAGCTGGAGTACACCATGAGGGAGTCATGTATTCAGAAGGGGGGCACGCATTGATGAAGCCCCATGCGCCGGAGACCGACTACTGGTGTATGAGCGTTATTGAGTTTCTTAAAGATTATCTCGACTAGGAAGCTGCATGTCGCTTTTTGAGCGGGTGATTTCGTCATGCAATGTTTTCGGTATTGATCGTGGTCGTGGATGAATGATGTTCTAGAATGTTCATACTGTCACATAAACGAACAGGAGCGAACATGCATATCTACTCTGTATCAGATCCCGAGTTCAAATCCTATGGTCGCGTGTGGGACGACGTGCCGTCCAACCTGACCGCCCCGCTTGTCGAGGCGCTTGCGGCTACTCCCATTCCCGAGGGCACCAAGTACGTGGCCTCCGCACCCGAGCTCGAGCAGGTTGAGGGTGTCGACACGCTCGGCCTGCTCATGTACGGCGGCCGTCCGTTCCAGCCGGGCTGGTGCAACGGCCACAACACGCGCCTCAACTGTCTGGAGTATCACCGTGCCAGTGAGTTTAATTTGGGTGCGCGCGACTTTATTCTGCTGCTGGCCAAGCGCGAGCAAATTGTCGACGGCAAGCTCGACACCGCTCAGGTCAAGGCCTTTCGCGCGCCCGCCGGCACGCTCGTCGAGGTTTACGCCACCACGCTTCACTACACGCCCTGCATGGTCGACGACGGCGGCTTTCAGGTGATGGTGGCGCTGCCGGCGGGCACCAACGGCCCGCGCCCCGAGGCTGCAGCCGACATGCCTGCCGCCGGTGACAGCTACTGCTACTGGAAGGCCGACAAGTGGGTCCTCTGCCACGCCGACAGCCCCAAGGCGGCCGAGGGCGGTTACGTGGGCCTCATCGGCAAAAACCTCGACATCACCTGCGACTAGGGGCTTCCTGTTTGTCTCGATCTGTAACATCTAGCGGGCTAAATCGTCTCTACCTGTTACAGATTTAGACAAACCGTAGAGGGCTGCCCGAAAGATCTCGATCTGTAACACCAGGCCCGGTTTTGGCGGCCTACCTGTTACAGATCGAGACAAACCGGGCCCAAACCACCACAAAGGTGCCTGTCCCCTTTGTGGTGGTTTGGGGCGGCGGTATCAAAAAGTGTCAGACGGGGGCGGCTGCGGGGCGCCTGTGCGCGAAAAGAAGTGTCGGCCTGCGCCGCTGTCGTTGAGCAGCGCGCTGTTTGCGGGGATACTGAAGCTACGACAAGCAGCGTATGAAAGGATTGATGCATGGCTTTCCGTAAAGACTTCCTGTGGGGCGGCGCGACGGCTGCCAACCAGTGCGAGGGCGCTTACGACGTGGATGGCCGCGGCCTGGCCAACGTGGACGTGGCGCCGCACGGCCCCGAGCGCTATGCGGTGGTCTCCGGCCAGCGCAAGATGCTCGACTTCGAGGACGGCTATTACTACCCCGCGCAGACCGGCATCGATTTCTATCACCACTACAAGGAGGACATCGCCCTCTTTGCCGAGATGGGCTTTAAGACCTTCCGCATGAGCCTGGCCTGGACCCGCATCTTCCCCAACGGCGACGAGACTGAGCCCAACGAGGCCGGCCTGGCCTTCTACGAGGACGTGTTCCGCGAGTGTCAGGCGCACGGCATTGAGCCGCTCGTGACCATCACGCACTTCGACTGCCCGATTCACCTTATCAAGGAGTACGGCGGCTGGCGCAACCGCAAGCTCATCGACTTCTACAAGAACCTCGCGACCACGATCTTCACCCGCTACAAGGGTCTGGTGAAGTACTGGCTCACCTTCAACGAGATCAATATGATCTTGCACCTGCCGTTTATGGGTGCCGGTCTGGTCTTTGAGGAGGGCGAGAACAAGGAGGCCGTCGAGTACCTGGCCGCCCACAACGAGCTCGTCGCCAGCGCTTGGGCAACCAAGATCGCCCACGAGATCGACCCCGAGGTCAAGATCGGCTGCATGCTCGCCGCGGGTAGCTACTACCCCTACAGCTGTCGTCCGGGCGATGTGCGCCAGGCGCAGCTCGACAATCAGGACAATTACTTCTTCGTCGACGTTCAGAGCCGCGGCTACTACCCGGCCTATGCCGTCAAGAAGCTCGAGCGTTTGGGCATCGATGTGGGCATGACGGATGAGGACCGCGAGATCCTGGCCGCCAACACCGTCGACTTCATCAGCTTTAGCTATTACAGCACCCGTTGCTCCGCCGGTGCCGATAACCCCGATGTCGAGCGCACCCAGGGCAACGCCTTCGCCGGCGCCAAGAACCCCTACCTGCAGCAGAGCCAGTGGGGCTGGGCCATCGATCCGCTGGGCTTCCGCATCACCCTCAACGACCTGTACGACCGTTATCAGAAGCCGCTGTTTGTGGTCGAGAACGGTCTGGGCGCCAAGGACGTTGTCGAGGAGGACGGCTCCATCAACGACGACTACCGTATCGACTACCTGCGCCAGCATATCGTCGCGATGCGCGATGCGGTGACCGAGGACGGCGTTGACCTGCTGGGCTACACTACCTGGGGTCCGATCGACCTGGTGTCTGCCGGCACGGGCGAGATGTCCAAGCGCTACGGCTTTATCTATGTCGACCGCGATGATGCGGGCAACGGCACCCTCAAGCGTTCCAAAAAGAAGAGCTTTGACTGGTACAAGCATGTCATTGAAACGAATGGAGAGGATCTGTCCTAAGGAAGCCGAGACACTCAACTTCAGAGTTTCCTAACCAAAACGCCCGGCGAGCAGTTAATGCCCGCCGGGCGTTTTGTTAAGAAGTGAAAGCACTCATTGGGGACGTACTTAAATGAGTACCCGCAGAATGAGAGTGGATAATCTCCCGTTTTTAGCCTGTTTGTGGGCTCAAAGTGGGAGATTATCCACTCTCGCCATTTGGGCGTCCAAAAATCCTCGCTCGTTTTGTCTTAGTCATTGGGGACGTTCTTAAACGACTAGTCGCTGGCGACGTCCCTCGCCGTCGGCGGATTTTGGGACATGTGGCCCGCTTTTTGGGCCTGCCTGTCGGTACACTAAAAGCACTATGGGTACCCGCGCACGACATATCGGCCACGCGGCCGTCCGATCCGCGCCCGTAGCGGATCCCAGGGGCGGCAGGCTCTTCGCTATGCCGCGATTCCTTGTTGGTATAACACATCAGGTGTACCGTCACCGCGTCTTTGCTATCGCCGGCGCCATCACCGTGCTGTTCCTCATGCTTTTGGCAGTCTTGCCGGCGCTGTTTGCCTCCGACCCCAAGCTTTCCAACGCCGTGCTCGCCTATAGCGAGGTGTCCGAAGAGGTCGTGGATGCGCTCGTCCACTCGAGCTCTCTCCCGTTTCTTGTCGCCGCAATTATATTTTCGATCTGGGGTGTATCGGTCTATCTGCGCTGTTTGGACTATGTGTTGCGCCGCCGCCTTGTTGCCGTCGCCACCATCTGCGCCCTCTGGATGATTGAGGTCATCCTCAAATACAAGTCGTTCACACCGTTCTATGCCACCGTGCTGTGGTACCTGTACTACGTGCCCATGACGCTCATTCCGCTGCTCTACCAGCTGTGCGGCCTGCGCCTTGCGGGGCTGGAACAACACCGTGCGGGCCGTCGCTATCGCAGCATCCTGTGGGTCGTGGCCATCCTACTTATCGGTTTTGTGCTCACCAACGATTTCCACCGGCAGGTATTCCACTTTGACCGTGCAAGCGACACCTGGAGCAACGATTACACATATGGCTGGGGCTATTTCGCTGTCTTGGTGTGGACGGCCTTTAACTTCGCGGCCTTTTTTATCCTGGTGGGTCGGTCCTCGTCCTTTCGCATTCAGCGCTTTTCGGGCACGGCGGCGCTTGTTTTGTTGGGTGCTGCGTTCTTTGCCATCTCGTATGCTCTGCGTGTGCCCTGGGCATGGAGGCTCAACTTCTCGCTCGTCTATTGCGTCTTGTGCGTGGTGGCGATGGAAATCTGTCTCGATTGCGGTGTCATTCCGTCATATCACGACATCGCCGGCATCTTCGACACCTTGCCGCTCGACCTCAAAGTTCTAACGCGCGACCTGCAGGAAGTCTATGTCACGCCGGTGTCAAAGCCAATGCCGGTAGGCGTGCGTGAGGAGTTGCGGGTCCAAGAGCACGGGCACGCTCACGCCTTTGCCGTGGCGTCCGATCCCGATGTAATGTACCGTGCCTTTCCGCTGCTGGGCGGATCGGCCCTGCTTGCCCAAGACGTGTCGGAACTTAACGAGCTTAACCGTGAACTGGCACATCGTCGTATGGAGCTGCAGCGCCAAAATGAGCTGCTCACGGCCGATTACGATCTTAAGACGCATCTGGCAGATCAAGAGGCCGAGACCTTGCTGGTCCAAGACGTGGACCAGGCGCTTGCCCGTGCGTTCGATGAGATGTACGACCTGCTGAGCTCGCTGCCACCGTTGACCGACGAGGCGTCTTCGCGCGAGCGTTACCGCATGCTGCAGCGCGCCAAGATGCTCGTTGCCTATTGCAAGCGCAAAGGGTCGCTCACGTTGGCACAACACGGGAAGAGCGGTTTTGATCGCGACCGCATTCAGCTCATTGCCAATGAGCTCGCAAGCGACCTGCGCACCATCGATGTCGATTGCGCTTCGATTATCGCCATACGGCGCCCGATGCACGCCGGTACGGTAAGTGCCCTGTACGACTGCGTGTATGACTTTGCGTTTTTTGCCTACACCACCGACCATCCAGCGCTTATGTATCACTTGGGCGACCATGACCGGTGCAGTGTCGAGCTGCGCGCCACGCTTTTTTCCAACGATGATGAAGATCTTTCGCAGACGCCCGCTGCGCAAGAGCTCGAAAGCGCTCTGCAAGGGCGCAACGTGGCATACCGCCTTGAGGGCGAGTCCGGCCAGCTGCGCATGATCGTCTTGATGCCGAGGGCGGGTGAGTGACGATGCAGATTTCGTTCATCCTTCCCCAAATCGTTGCGCTCGATGTTGTCTTTGCCCTGGCTGCGTGTCTGCAGACGATCCACGTCCCGCTCATCGCATCGCGCCGCTCGTCCTATAACCGTAAGGTGATTTGCGCCTACGAGGCGAGCCTTGTGCTTCACCTGATGATTTCGGCGCTCATCTTATTCGCGTCGTCTGGCTCGTATCTGGTGGCGCCGCTCAATGTTTGCGCCAGGGCAATGGGCGGAGTGCTGTGGCTCGATGCCGCGATCTTTGCCTACGGCGTGGTGCTTATGGTGCACTATCGTCGCCCCGTCATGCTGGCCGAGCTGCTACTCATTGCCGCCGTGACACCGCCGGTGGTTTTTGCCATGGGCTCGGCGTGGGCCGTTGTCCTTATCGCAGAGGGAGCGTTCTTCCTGTTCCGCTCCATCGCGGCGCTCTTGATGGACGTCCGTAACCGCCAGGAAGATATCACTGCGTTCTCGACGATTGAAACCATCAACGTGATTCCCGTGGGCATCCTGTATCTGGACCCGAGGGGCCGTCCGCTGCTCATGAACCGCTGCATGCGAAAAAACCTGGTGGAGCTTCATATGCCCACCGACCTAGGCGATATGAGCGGTACATGGAACGACCTGCGCAAACTCAGTATGCAAATGCCCGAAAGCAGCAGGAACCGCGTGCGCATTAATCTGGACCGCTTTGGTGAGGCGCGCGTTGTGGTTGAGGTTTCTCCCGCCGAGATTCGCTTGTTTGTGCACGATGACGTTATGGTTTCGGGCCGTTCGTTCGAGCGCATTATCGGCCTGGATGTGACAGAGTATGCGCACGCGCATGACCGTCTGGCGCAAGCCAACCACCTGCTTGAGCTTGCGGGCCAAGAGCTCCAGGCCCAGATCGAAGAAGTCAAAAAAGTTGCCGACAACGCGGCCTATCTGCGCATGCGTGCCCGCGTTCACGATGTGATCGGCCAGCGCCTGTCAATCCTTCATCGCTATTTGGAGGAGGGGCGCTTGGACGACGAGTCGCTCGAGCAGATCGACCCGTTGTTGCGCTCGATCGCCGCCGATCTGCGCAGCGGGGGCGACGCCGAACCGACAGAGCAACTGGGCGATATCGTCCATGCTTTTGGCCTGGTGAGTGTGCAGATCGATGTTGAGGGCGCGCTGCCCGAGGACGTGCGTGTCGCGGCAGCCTTTCTGCAGATTATCCGCGAAGCCTCGACCAATGCCACCAAGCATGCGCAGGCGCATCGGGTCCATGTGCGCTTGTGGCAGGAGATGTCGGAAGACGGCGCTGTTGCGCGGATGACCGTTTCTAACGACGGCGCGCCTGCACCCGTATCGTATCGCGAGGGAACGGGTATCCCTGGTATGAGGCATGTCGCACAGAATCTGGGCGGCAGCCTGGAAGTCCACGCCGCCCCGCCCTTTACGCTTGCGGTGTCCATCCCGCTCGCCTCCAACGCCACGGTCCAAAGGAGAAGCTCATGATCCGCGTGTTAATCGTCGAAGACCAGGCTATCTTGCGCGAGAGCCTGGCGCGTTCCGTGGGCGACCAGCCCGACATGACCGTTATCGCCGCGATCGCCGACGCCTCGGATGCCTTGGACGTTGTGCTCAAGGAGCGTCCGGACATGATACTGATGGATGTGTGCACCGAGCACGATTCCAACGGCATCGTGGCGGCGGCGCGCATCAAAGAACAACTGCCCGAGTGTCGCATCATCATCATGACGGGTATGCCCGAGATCACCTTTGTGGACCAGGCGCGCGAGGCGGGCGTCGACAGCTTTGTGTACAAGAACGTCGGTATCGACGAGCTATTCGCCGTGATGCGCTCCACGCTGGCGGGTTACTGCACGTTTCCCAAGCCGCCCGAGAGCATCTTCTCCGGCACGGCGGCCCTCGACGATGTCGAGCTGTCGATCTTGCGCCTTGCCTGCGAGGGTAAAAGCCGCCGCGAGATTGCGGCCGAGCTGTTTATGAGCGAGGGCACCATCAAACGCCGCATCTCGGAGATTCTCAACAAGACCGGCTACGACAACATCATGCGCCTGGCCGTGCGCGCGGTGACCGAGGGCAGCATCGTTCCCAACATGGAGCGCCCGTAATCGACGCGCTCACCCGTGTTCCGGCGCCGCAAAGATAGGCCGCCCACCGTTTCGCATCTAAAAACGGCGGGCGGCCTGCTTGTATGGGCAGTGCTGTCGGCATAAAAGCGACGGGGCCGCAGGATCAACTCCTGCGGCCCCGTCTGGTGTGCGCGGATGTGTCCGCCAATCCGCGGCTGTCGTGGTCTACCGCTACGCGATGGTTGCGCTGTAGGAGGCGACGTCCTCGTAGGAATCGGTCAGGTAGGCGTCGATGCCGATGGTCGTGTTGACCAGGCTGTCGAAGCTGTCAAGCGTGCCCTTCGAGAAGGTGAACTCTTCGGTGGCGTTGGTGTCGGGCATCAGGTGGGCCGAGAACCAGGCTTCCTTCATGGTGCCGTTGACGTTTGTCTTGCCGGTGGGAGCGTAGAAGGTCAGGTCCTTGTCGCTCTTGTTGGTGATGTTGACGACAAAGCCGATGTCGTCCCACTCGTCCTTGAACTTCTCGGTGATGGTGATGGTGCACAGATCGTCATCGGCGACGGTGACGGCGGGGGAGATTTCGACGCTCTGGACATCGCCGTCTTCGACGGCCTCCTCGACTTCCTCTTCCTTCTCGGCGGCCTCGCGATCCTTCTTCACGGTACCGGATAGGTCCTTATCGGACTTGCTAAAGATGAGCTTGTCCTCGCCGTCCTCAAGGACAAGCTTGCCGTCCTCGAGCTTCACGTCGGTCGTCTCCTTGTCGACGGTGATACTCGCGGTGGTAGCGTCCTTGGCCTCCCACTTTAGGTCGGAAACTTCGGAGAACAAATCGAGGCTGCCCGTGCCGTCTTCGTCCAGGACCAAGATGCAGCTGATGCCCCATTCCTCGAACATATCCATATACTCATCGGTCAGCTCTTCGCCCTCCGTGGTTCCACCCGAGAGCTTCCAGCTGCCGACAAAGTTGGCCTTGGGGTCTTTGCCGCCGCTGCAGCCCGTGAGGGCAAAGGCGAGCGCCAGGACGCATGTCAAAAATGCGAGTACGGACTTTTTGAACGTTGTCTTCATGGTGTCCTCCTTCTTGTATAAAAACCCATAGAAGCAAATGCGGGGGTGGCGGATCCCCCGCCAATTACCAGATAGAGGGGCTAGGGCCTGGGCGTTCCGCAGTTGCTGCAGAACTTGCCGCCGTTTTCGCTGCCGCAGTTGGGGCAGAACCACTTGGCCGGTGCCGGGGCGGGTGCGGGACTGCCACACTCGGAGCAGAACTTGCCGGTGTTGGTGGCGCCGCAGCTGCAGGTCCATGTGCCGGCCGCGGGGGCAGCGGCAGGAGCCGGTGCGGGAGCGGGTGCCGGAGCCGGCTGCGGGGCGGCCTGCTGCTGTGCCTGGCCGGCGGCGAACAGCTGGCTGGCGTTCATGCCGCCCATGCCACCTGCCATGCCCATGCCCATAAAGCCTGCCATCGCGCCGTTGGGATTGGCGGCTGCCGCGCGCATTGCGTCGCTCTGGGCGCTGGCAATGTTGGCTGCCGCCATAGTGGGATCGCGCATGACGGCGGCTTTCTGCAGGTCCTTGATCATCTGCTCGTCTTCTTGCGAGGCTGCGATGGAGTTGACGCCAAAGCTCACGATCTCGACACCACGCAGGTCGCGCCAGTCGGCAGAGAGGACCTCGTTGAGCGCGCGGGCGAGCTCGGTGGTGTGACCGGGGATGGCGCTGTAGCGAATGCCCATCTCCGAGATCTTGGCAAAGGCGGGCTGCAGGGCGGTGAGCAGCTCGGACTTAAGCTGGCTGTCGATCTTGTCGCGCGTGTAGCTATCGGTCACGTTGCCGCACACGTTGGTGTAGAACAGCAGCGGGTTGGTGATGCGGTACGAGTACTCGCCGTTGCAGCGCACGGAGATGTCAACGTCCAGGCCAATGTTGTTATCGACCACGCGGAAGGGCACGGGCGAGGCGGTGCCGTACTTGTTGCCGATGATCTCCTTGGTGTTGATGAAGTAGACGCGCTGGTCCTTGCCCGCGTCGCCGCCAAAGGTAAAGCGGCTGCCGATATTGGCGAAGGTCTCCTTGATGGAATCGCCCAGGTTGCCGCTAAAGACGCTCGGCTCGCTGCCGGTATCGAAGACGAACTCACCGGGCTCCAGTGCGACTTCGATGATCTTGCCGTTTTGCACCACGAGCATGCCCTGGCCGTCGTTGACGGCGATGACCGAGCCGTTGGAGATGACGTTGTCCTCGCCGCGCGTGTTGGAGCTGCGGCCACCGGTGCGTTTGCTGCCCTTGCAGGCCAAGACGTCAGCAGGCATCGATTCGCAATAGATAAATTCCTTCCACTGGTCGGCCATGACGCCGCCGGCAGCACCCAATCCAGCTTTCAAGAGTCCCATGGTGATCTTCCTTTCTCGTCAAAGGCCGGGTGGTATTGGTCGGATTGCTTAGTCGTCCTTGTCGTCTTTCATGACAACGGTGGTCTCGGTGTGGTTGAAGGTGTCGTGCTTCTCGGTCAGGTCGAGCTCGCCGCAGTACTCGTCGGCGTGGGTGGCCTCGTTGGCCGTCTTGAGCTGGCCTACCAGTAGCACGTCTCCGATAATCACGATGATCAGCGGCGCGACGATGTTGATGAGGATGCCCTCGATATCAAAGGCGAGGTAATCCGGATCGAAGGCGTTCTCACCCATAAAGAGAATCTGGGAGAGGATAAATCCGATCACAAAGAACAGCACCGAGGCAATAGCGAGCTTGGGCTTGGAGCAGGGGAGCTCGCCGACCAAGCGGCCGGTCTGGCCGTTCATGGCAAACAGGTAGCTCTTGCCGTTCCACGAGGTGGAGAGCATCCAGACGGGGAACAGGGCGTAGTCGCTGTCTTCCCAGGTGTAGTCGAGCTGCTTGCTTTCGACCGTGGCATCGTCGTATTCGTCGACGACAGTCTCGCGCAGGGCCGAGATCGTGCTTTCTTCCATACGGCGCTCGGCGCGCGCCTTGCAGGTCTCGCAGTCCTCGTCGTAACGGTTGGCGATGTAGCCGGGCATATATGCGACCGAGAACGGACGCAGCGCGTCGTAGTCAAACGGCTCGATGGCGTCCATGTGGCCGTCGGGCATCTTGGACGATCCGTCGACGGGCACGCGCTTAAACGAGATATTGCCCTTGCGATAGGCATCGTAGTGGTCGGTGGTCGTGACGGTGCGGTCGGATTCCTCGGTCACGGTCTCGTTGGTCGCGTCAAAGTACACTTCGCCGTCCACGCGGGCGCCGTAGAGCCAAAACGGCACGTAGACACCTTGGACCTCGTCGATGTGGTTGCCGGTGACAAAGCTCTTGGGCAGCAAGATCTTGCCCTTGTAGTGTTCCTTGAGTGCGGCCGTGACGTCGTCGCGCCCGAGCTTAAACGGAATCACCAGGTCGGGCGAGAAGTCGCCAGAGAGCTGGCCGGGCGCCACGGCGGAGTTGCCGCAGTACGGGCAGGTGGTGACGGCGACGGTGCCGTCGGACACGAGCTCGGCGCCGCACGACGAGCAGATGTAGCCGGCGTTTTGGGCGAGCTCCTGCACGGCATCGTCGGCAGCAGGTTTGGGAGCTGCGGCTGCGGCATCGGCTTTGGCATCTGCCTTGTCCTGGCGCTCGCGATAGAGGGCCTCGACTTCTTCGACTTCAAAGCGTGAGTCACAGTAGTCGCAGACAAGCTTTTGCTCGGCGCTGGCAAAATGCAGGGGACCACCGCAGGCGGGGCACTGATAGTTGACGCTCTCGAAGGCCATGATCGGTCCTTTCCGTGCCGGAGGCTATGCGCCGATGGCGCCGCCGCAGTATTCGCAGCGCCCACTGGCATCGGGAATGGTGGTGGCTCCGCAGAAGGGGCAGGTCACCGCGGTCTTGGGGGCCTTGGCGGCCACGACGCTGTCGCGCGTCTCCTGGCGCAGCTGCACCAGCGCGTCGCGGACCTCGGTTGCCTGGCGCTTGGCCTCGCGGTATTCGATGGAGCCGCGCTGATCGATGGTGGAGTCGTTCACGCGCAGGTTGATCTCGGTAAAGTACGGCGTGTTGACGTGAATGGTCAGATTAAAGTCGTAATCCATGTCGTAGCGCGGCGGATTGTAGCTCTCGCGCTCGCCGTCCTTGGTCTCGCGATAGATTTCGGTGCGATGCTCGTCGATATCCATATCGCAGCCGAGTACCTGCGAGAACTCGATGATGTCGGGATTGGCGTCGCGCCAGCGGCTCTGCGAGGTGATGATCAGCAGGCCCGCGTCCTCATCGAGCATGATGTTGGTGCGCCCGGCAGAAAGCGTGCGCGTGGGGTTGAACGACGCCAAGC
>CAJLJQ010000003.1:0-47894 GCA_905207015.1 uncultured Collinsella sp.
GTCGACACGCGCCAGGCGCAGGCCGACCATGGGATCGCGACCGAGCGATTGTGGTGTGGTGGATGCAAGATCGGTCATCATAGGGCAAGCGCCGCCACGTTATTGTTGAAGTTACCGAGCGCGACGTCATCATCGCCGTAATGGCCGACCCATTGACATAGGTTGGTGTAACAGCCCCACAGATTGGCATACTGCTGATACCACTTTGACCGGGGCGAGAATGTCTGACGACCGAACTCGGCTCGAATGACAAACATCTCCCCGACCAGGCTGTCGCACGGCCTGGGATCTCCCGTAGAGTTATAGGTCGAGACCACGTCATTGGCACGAGAAACATAGCCGTCGAGCATGTTGTACTTGGTCACAAGCCAGCTGTGAATGCTCTCTTCCTCAGCAGCGGAAAGGCCACCGGAGTTTGCATCGTTGTCAGTGTTGCCGCCCGTCGAGCCGCCGTTTCCAGACCCTCCGGCAGAGGAACCCGACCCAGAGCCACCGCCCGAACTCGACGAATCCGAGCCGGAGCCAGAAGTATCCGAGCTACCGGGCTTTCCGGACTGCTGGGCGTCCTGCTCCTTCTGCTGCTCGACCTTATTCACCGTTGCCGCCACGCTATTGTTGGACAACCGATCGATGATCTTGGTGTTGGTGAGCACGATGGTTTTGCCATTGGCAAGCGTGACTTCGTTGTCCGGGGCCTCGGCGCCGTCCGCGTCGCCGGTGCCAAACACAATATGCGCGACCACACTTGCCCAAGCATATCCAGTCGTGGTCCCCAGGTCACTTTTGACCTCATGCCCCACGCGCGGTTCGCGTGCGGCATGTGCCTGCATCATGGACGGCACGGTCATGCCATAGGCAGAAACGCCAGCTATGACCAGCACCAGCGAGCAAGACAGCAGTGCGTACGCCCGCGGCGCCAAGCCCAGTCGGCGTCGCATGCGCACCGCGGCGCCGCGCTTTGTCTGAGTGCCACCGGGCCGCATGCGTTCTCCTCCAACAAAAACACGCCGCTCGGGAGCGGCGCATTCATTCGAATCCATAT
Organism: uncultured Collinsella sp.; assembly: GCA_905207015.1. Lineage (GTDB taxonomy): Bacteria > Actinomycetota > Coriobacteriia > Coriobacteriales > Coriobacteriaceae > Collinsella. Next base: position 1,043 of record CAJLJQ010000003.1, read on the forward strand.
TTGAGTGTATCAGCGAACCCAAAAGGTTGCGCAACGAATGGGCAAATTAAGGATGCGAGTGGAAGCATCCATGCGATAAGCGGATACAAAGCATCTTTGTTGCACAACAAACTTACAGTCGCACGGGGAAATTATGGCTACCCCGTGCGTCGCGATGAAGACATACGGCAGGAGCAGGCTCGCCACCTAAATCGTGCGACGGGCCTCGATGGCGCGCCCAAGCGTAAGCTCGTCGGCATACTCCAGGTCGCCGCCCACGGGAAGGCCGCTCGCCAGACGCGATACCTCAACGCCCAGCGGCTTGATAGTGCGGGCCAGGTAGCTCGCCGTGGTCTCGCCCTCGATATTGGGGTTGGTGGCGATGATGACCTCGTGGATGCCCTCGTGGCCCAAGCGTGCCAGCAGCTCACGAATGTGCAACTGCTCGGGACCAATCTTGTCCATGGGACTGATCACGCCGCCCAATACGTGGTAGAGACCGTGGTAGCTGCCCGTGCGCTCAATCGCCTGGACATCGCGCGGCTCGCCCACCACGCAAATGCGAGTGGTATCGCGCATCGAATCCTGGCAGATGGAGCACTCGTCGGCCGTGGCGTAGTTAAAGCAGCGGCTGCAAAAGTGAACCTCCTGCTTAACCTCCAGGATAGCCTCGGCCAGGCGGCGCGCCTCCTCGGCATCGGCCTCGAGCAGGTAATAGGCGATGCGCTGGGCCGACTTGGGACCAATGCCCGGCAGACGGCCCAGCTCATCGAGCAATTTTTGCAGACTATGGTTGGCACTCATATATATGCGTGTCTTAGAACGGCATGCCCGGGATGTTGAGGCCGCCGGTGATGGCGCCCATCTGCTTGTTGGCGAGCTCGTTGACACCGCGGACGGCCTCGTTGACGGCAGCCATGATCATGTCCTGCAGCATATCGACGTCCTCGGGATCGAGGGCATCGGGGTCGATGGTGAGGTTGACGAGCTCCATCTCGCCGTTAACGGTCACCTTGACCATGCCGCCGCCGGCAGAGGCGTCGACGGTCTGGGACTTAAGGTTTTCCTGCGCGGCGGCAAGCTGCTCCTGCATCTTGCGAGCCTGCTTCATCATTTGCTGCATGTTCATACCGGCCATGATGGCTCCTTTACGTGCGGCCGCGCGACAAGCTGCAAGGGCAGCCGGAGCGCGACGGGACTTTCAAACTCAAAAATCGTACCACGGCGCGGGGCAAGCAAGCGGGGCGGACACGCTACCTCAGTCGATATACATGTCCTTGAGCGTGACGCACGCCCAAGATTATGCAAGGTCGAATTATGCAAGGTTGCATAATTATCTCAAGCTACATCTAGCAGAGCTGGAACCAGGCAGTTTATGCGTAGGGCTACAAGGCTACATGGCAAAATGCCGAGCCGCTGCTCGAGGCGGCACGCATGGCGGCTGGGTATAATTTGATTGTCATAGATGACGATTTGGAGGTGCCCTCGTGAATGTCCCAGCCGTACTCCAAAACATCCGCTCAAAACACCCCGTTGCATATGTGGTTCTCTATCTCTTTGTCGTCTGGGTATTACTGGTTATCATCACCCATGCCATAGCTTTTGGAGCAGAACTGCTGATAGCCAGCTCGGACCAGCCCGTCGTCAAATGGGAGACGACCGATGAATGCACCGACGGAACCCGAACCATTTACTACAACAGCCCGTCCCTCTACCAAGAGTTCAAGGTCAAGATAAAGGACTCCAAGATTGTCGATGCCGAACTGGGCTCTTTATTTACAATCGGAGCAACCGTCAACGCCGAGCAAGTCGAGTACACGGACAGCCATGCGACGTATCGTATCGACCTCAGCATCCTAGGCCGACCGTCACGCGCCTGTCTGCTCGAATGCGATATACGCGGCACCACGTTGCACATGTCCGAAATACAGATGCGCCCGGGCAAGGGGTTCTCTTCTTGAGCAGTATACCCGCCTGCGCAGCTACTCCACCGGCTTGAAGATGGTGGACTGGCCGAAGACGCTGCGGATGAGAGCTTTGGCCTCGTCCTCGGTCTGCGGGATGCTCGGGGCTGCACCCTGATGGCCGAAGGGGCCGCCCGCACCGGAGTTGGACTCCCAGGGAGCTGCAGGAGCGTCCTCCTCTTTGGGGGCAGTTGCAGCGGACTTGGGCGCGGACGCCGCACCCGGCACGTCGAACGGAGGCAGATCGTCCCCACCAGCATCGGCAACAAAACCGCCAACCATGGCATCGTCGTAGGGAACCTGCTCGGATTCCCATGGCGCAGACGGCGCGGCGGGCTGAGCCTTGGGAGCGGACGCGCGCTCGGGCGCTCGGGGCGCGGGCTCGGTCGGGAGCTTGCCCGTGGCAGGAGCGCCGGCGGGGTTGTCGGAGCGCAGCCAGGGGGCTTTGCCCAGGTCAGACGACTTGGGCGCGGGCGAGGCAGGCTTGGGCGCGGGTGTCGGAGCAGCCGGTTTGGCCATGACGGGCTTAGGCGCCGACGGGGTCGGCGCCGCTATCGGTGCTGCTTTTGGCTGCGTCGCGCTGGCGCTCGAGGATGCAGGGGCCGCCGAGGACACGGGTTGCGGGTCCGCAGATGCCGCAGCCCGTGCAGATGGAGAATGCTCCTCATGTTGAGGAGCCAGCGTGCCACCTCCATCCAGGACGTAGTCGACGGTGCGACGACCGAAGACCGCACTGACTGTCGGCAGGACCACCGACTGCGTGTCGGCGCGTCCGAGCATCTTGATGGCAAAGGTCGAGCCCGCGGGGAACGAGACCGTGAGCTTGGAGCCGTCGTCTGCTGTGGCGCGGGCATTGAGCAAAAGCCCTGCGTAGGAGGCCTGACGAGCCTTGACGCGTTCGACGACCTCGGCCCATTTGCGCTGGAGCTCACCGGCATCCTCGACCGCGGGGGTCTCGGCGGCACCAGCGGCAGCAACCTGGGCGGCGGTGTTGGGCTGGGGCTTAGGTGCCGGAGCGGTGGCAGGCGCGGGGGCTGCAACGGGCTGAGGCGTCGGAGCCGGCGCAGACTGAGGTGCAGACGCTGCAGGCTTGGAAGCCGACGCGGACGCAGAACGGGGCGCAGGCTGAGCCGCCGGAGCGGCAGCACCACGGTCCCAAGGCATACCGCCCTGGCGCGCGGACGTATCAGCGGTGGTAGCAGATGCCGCCGGAGTAGCGGCTCGGGCACCCGAGATCAGCGTCGGCTGCTGGGCAGCAGCGGGTACGGATGCTGCAGGCGCGGTGGCCTGAGCAGCAGCCACGCTCGCCGGCACGGCGCCGTTGGCAACCATGGCCTCCAGACGCGCCACGCGCTCGGCCAATGCCTCAATCGTTAAATCAGCCTCGGGACGTGCCAGACGCGTACAGGCAATCTCGAGCACCAGGCGCACGTCGCTCGCGCCCCTCATCTCCAGTGCGGCATCGTCGAGCACCGTCAGCACGCGGGCCAGGCGGTCGGCAGGATGCTCGCCAAAGGCAGCGGCCTCGGCAGCAAGCGCCTCGGCCTGCTCGGAGCCGCCCTCAAACAGCTCGGCACGGGCACCGGCAACGCAGGCAACATACACGTCGCGCACGTGCGCCACCAGGTCGCGCGTCAGTTCCAGCAGATCGTTACCTTCCTCGACCTGCGCGCGAATGAGCCCATAGAGCTCGGCAATATCGCGTGACGCAATGGCGCGGGAAAACTCGCCCAGAATCTGGTCCGAAACCTCGCCTAAAAGCGAGCGGGCATCGTCCGCATGCACAGAACCGTTGCCAAAAACGCTCAGCTGCTCCAGCGTGGAGAGCGCGTCGCGCATGCCGCCCTTGGCATGGCGCGCCACGATGGCGAGCGCCTCGTCGTCGTAATCGAAGCCCTCCTGCTCGCATACGTATGCCAGGCGATGCTCAATATCCTCGTTGCCGATGCGATGGAAATCGAAACGCTGGCAGCGCGAGAGGATGGTCTCCGGAATCTTTTGCGGGTCGGTGGTGCACAGCACAAAGATCACGTGTGCCGGCGGCTCCTCAAGCGTCTTGAGCAGCGCGTTGAACGCCGCCGTCGTGAGCATGTGGACCTCGTCGATGATATAGATCTTGTACTTGCCGCGCACCGGGGCAAAGTTGACGGAGTTGATGATCTCCTCGCGCACGTTGTCCACGCCGGTACGGCTTGCGGCATCGAGCTCGTAGACATCGGGGTGGTTGCCCTCGGCAATGAGCTCGCACTCCTCGCAAGTACCGTCGGGCATGCAGCCGCTTGCACCCTCGGCGCGCGCCGCCTCGGCATTGCGGCACAGCAGCGCCTTGGCAAGGATGCGCGCCATGGTGGTCTTGCCCGTGCCGCGCGGTCCGCAGAACAGGTAGGCGTGGGACAGGCGTCCCTCGGTGATAGCGTGCTCGAGCGTCGAGACGATATGCTGCTGGCCCACCACGGAGTCGAAGGTGAGCGGGCGATACTTTCGGTACAACGATTCCATGGGTGCTCCCCCGGGTATACTGAGACTTGTTGCCGCGACGGCCATGCGGTCGCACGGCATACTGCATTCATAATAACCCGTACGGCGAGCCCGCCGCGATAGGAGTCCAAAGAGCATGGCAGACGCAGAGAGCAACCTCATTCCCTCCGAAGCAGCCGACCAGGTCGAGGTCGCGCTCGAGGCGCAGGCCGCAGCCGACGACGGCATCCTGTACCTCAACGAGTACCAGTACGAAAACGACCTGGTCACCGACTTTGCACGCCTGGTCGCCTCGCCCAGGCGCCGTGGCTCCCTGTACGTCGCCGCCGTGATTGCCGCGCTCATCGGCATCGGCATGCTGGTGGCCGGCGGCAGCTGGATCAAGTTCGGCGTCGTGCTGATCGTGTTCGGCGCCTTTTTGGCCTGGTGGAGCAAGAACCTGCACCACACGCTCGCCCGCGACTTTATCGACGCCGTCGAGGCCGACGAGTCCATGGGTGGCCGCTATCGCCGCGTCGCCGCCAACGAGGACGGCCTGATGGTTTGGGGCAAGAGCGGCAAGTCGCAGTTCTTCCCGTTTGACAAGCTCGACCACGTACTCGACGGCGAGCGCATCTTTGTGGCCATGTTCGCCGACCAGGGCGTGACGATCCCCAAGGACACCTTCGTCCGTGGCGATGCCGAGCAGTTCGGTCCCTTCCTCAAGGCCCGCATCAACAAAAAACTCCGCATCGAGACCAAGAAGAAGAAAATGAAGGCCGAGAAGGCCGCCGCCGAGGCCAAGCAGGGCGACAAGCCCCAGGAGACCAAGGGCAAGCAGCGCAAGCAGAAGAAGAACAAGAAGAAGCGGTAGGCCGGCCGACACCGAAGGCGCCTCGTCCCGCGCCCGATTCCGGGCCGGGGCGCCTGGAATCGGGCGCGCGTACCGCCAATGGACCCGTTTTGCCTTGCTCTCGAGCTATTTCACTTCAAACCTTAAGAGCCTCCGCTCCGGCAGATCGGTCATCTTCATCGTGTAAGTCCCGGGAAATGCTTTCTCAAAACGGACGGTCTCGTAACCTTCGAAATAGTCGTTGGTGTTCTGCATCATAAATGGGACGAGCAACTCGTTTTCTGCCCCAACCTCCACGGCAAACGCAGCAGAGCCGCCAAGGACCGGCATGGCTTGCGTTATCAGATCGGTATTGACTACAAAATCATAGTTTGGCGCAGACTCCGGAACCAGATGCCAAACATACGCTTTGATTCCACCGTCGATATTATCCCTATTTCTGACACGCATCTTTACGGCGATAACGCACGTGATGTCGGCATCCTTCAGTCTCGTTTTCGTATCCACGGTGCCATATTTTGAATAATCGTCATGTGCTCGTTTGAGATACTCGCGCGGCGTGAGCAACTCTGCCCCGTCTATGCAAAACGAATACCCATCAGTCACCACATCCTTCGACCCCAGAAACGCTCCATCCATCGAGAGCCATTCGCCCTCCGCGTAATATTTCTCAGGAATGACCGTCCGGTTCCCGTTAACGACGCTCACCCTCATGCCCGCAAGGCCGGCAGCAGCACAGCAAAAAAGCGCGAGCGCCGATCTTCTCGTCCACAGGGTCTTCTTCATCGCGCTCACGACCTTTCCCGAACTTTCACAACGGCACCGTCGCGCATGCAGTAAACCCGATCGGCCAGTTCCTCGAGCACCTCTCCGTCATGGCTGGACAGAAGGACCTCACGACCCGTTGATGCCGCCATCGCCACAACGCGCTTGAGCATTTCAACGCCCGCTTCGTCGAGGGCATTCGTTGGCTCATCGAGAACAAGCAGCTTCGGCTTCTCCATAATTGCCGCAGCTATCCCCAGACGCTGCTTCATCCCAAGCGAGTATGCTCGGAACTTCTTTTTTTCGTCTGCATCGAGCCCCACGAGCCGCAGGGCAGAGCGAATGTCCTCGGGGGTGGCAACGCCCTTGATCTGAGCGATGAGCTTCAGATTGTCGTAGCCAGACAGATATCCCAAAAAGGAAGGCGCCTCGATCAACATCCCCAGACTCGGCGGGAACGAGATGTCCGCCCCAAGCCTTTGGCCATCGATAGAGATTTCGCCTTCGGTAGGCTTGATCAACCCGCAAACCGCTCGCATGAGCATGGTCTTACCCGAACCGTTTATCCCCTGAAGCCCGACCACAGTCCCAGGGTCAACCTCGATGGACACGTTGCGCAGGACATCGTTTTTACCCATGCGCTTCGATACGCCCCTTACGATCACACTCATATCTTGTCCCCCTTTTCTATAAGGTCGGCCCTTCGAAACCACAGTCCACCCAACGATAGGCATAACGACATAAGCCCAATTGATGACAAGACACTCGAGCCCGCCGCGATTCCCTCTTTGACAATTCCACCCCAGCGCAACAGCATCAAGGCGTTACCCAATAGCGCCCAATGTCGTGCATATGCCGAGCAGATCAGGTAGCTCATTAAAACCACAAACGAGACTGACGACCCAAGCACAAACCCAACCGCTGCCTGCGCAAACGCAAGCGCCTCAAAAGCAAATAAGAGACCTATGAAAAACGGCAGCGCATCTGCCTCGGCAGCTTTGAGAAACCACGGCGCCAAATTAGCCAGTTGAAGCGACTCACCATGAATGACCGCGCTGAACGAGGAGCTCACCACCAAGCTCCAAATCACAACAGAGCAAACCACCACGAGCAGTGAAAATGCCGTTACTGCCGCCACCAAGATAAAACGCGAGACCCACCAAAGGGTTCTTGCCCGGCATCGAACAAGCGCTTGCAAACCAAACCCGTGCAACGATTCGGTCGGATAGTCGAGTGTTGTATAGAGAATAAGCAGAATGAGAAATAGCCATCCTAGCGGAGGCACAAACATGACCCCGGGCCTAGGCTCAAACGGAGCAGATCCGGCAAACACGAGCGCAAGATTATCCGCAAACCCCAAGGTATCCGTTCTAACCCCATACACAGAAGACAATCCGTAGGCGTACACCAAGTTCGCAACGGTCACTGCCGCAATTGCAATAAAAGTGATGATGTTCTTCTTCAAAACGGTCCTCAGGTCCGCGGCGACCAGCCTAAACAGCATCAGACCACCTCGCGTCTTTTCCACGCCCCAGAAAAAGCCAACGAAGCAAGGGTCAATAATATGATTTCCGCAAAACCGGCTCGAATGTCTGGCCAGTTATTCAGCGATTCCGACCTGATGCTGTTGAGGATATTGCAGTTAAACCCCACACAAGCCATTACGCCGAAGATCCAGCCATTTGCAAAATGCCACGCAACCATTAGCAGATACGGGACAATTATCGCTTTGATTCTGCTACGAAACAAAATTGAGAAGCCAGTTACAGCCATGGATAAAGTCCCGAGCGTGACAGCATCGAACAGCGTGTATGCGAGCACATATGACAAAGGATGCGAATAAAATAGACCGGAGAAGTAGCTATGCAGGTAAAGTCCTACGTAAGTCGACTCATCGACCCGAGGAAGATACGCAGGAAAAAGCATCGAGACGATCAGGAAATTGACGAGCAGAGGAATGGCAGTCACTGTAAACGCGGAGAGGAAAGCAGACAGCATCTTTACGTTCACGTACGCCTTTCTGGAAACGCGCGTGCATATCTGCATGTCATAACCACTCAAACGCTCAAAGAGACACGACCAAGATCCAGCCAACATTGCAAGCAGGGGCAGTACATAGAAAAACACCGACGCAGACAGTGGCGCGTTCGCGCTCACAACAATCCAGTTACCGAAGCTGCTTTCACGTGTTTGACCGAGATAATTTTCGGCTTGCACGCCAACGCCGTAACCAAAAGAAAGAAGGTTGTGGCGCTCTTTTTCCAAATTTGCCCACGGCTCCAGCGCGGCAGCTATTGCAACTGCGACCGCAATCAAGAGAGCAAGGATAAAAGCTGGACGTCTAATCGTTTTCGACAGTTCGTATCTTGCGAGCTTTTGGTTCATACGTCCTCCTCCCCCTTCCGACCCAGAAAGCCGAAAGGGAGCCATTTCAAACAACTATGCGGGAAGCTTGTGGAAATGCCCGACGCAGTCGGGGCTCCATACACCAATAACAGTGCCGTAGCCAGACTCCGCCCATGCAGTCAGTCGCGCCGCAGATCGCCCGTTCTCACGGACGAGGTTATACATTTCCCACTGTCCCTTGTGATTCGAACGATACGTTCCCTGAGTACAATTCATGCTGCCGCTACCGCTTGTGTTATACGCACCGTCTGTATATAACCGAAGCGGATTTCCCGTATGGCCCTGGATATCCAGATAGAGCGATGAGGAATCATCCTTTTGACGGTAGCCAGTTGCACTCGTCCCGGCACATTGAAAACTAAATGCCTTATCGGCATTGTTCGTACAGGTCGTAATTCCCGTATCGGCGTTTTGAGTAATGCTGGAAACCTGAGAGGTGTCAAACTCCTCTTGTGCAAACGATGCAGCGGGAACCCCTAGGGACAGACCAGCTGCAATCACCAAGCCGACTCCGATTCGAGCAATAGCGCTCCTTGGCTTAATCATGGCCTTCTCCAATCAAAAGCGGTTAACAATGCGTCGACGCACGGCAACCTTCGCATGAATAGAGAAAGATGTCTGTAAACACCCGCTATTGAGTTGATTGCTCAGGCGTTTACACGTTATTTACCTGCGATAACAATAAAATTAGCTCCGCCTTATTCTTGATCTTCAACTGGCGGTAAGATGCAGACCGCAGCGCTTGCACCGTAGATGCAGCGTAACCGACATCCTCCGCAATGGCCTTTGTCGTTGCCCCCTCTGCCGTCATCAGCAAAATTTGCGACTGAACATCAGAAAGGGAGCGCGACGTAAGCAGGGCCAGCTGGCGCACGCGGGCCGTTTCGGTGGACCCGTTCGCCCGGTACTCCAAGACGGCCTTCTCGTCCTCAACCGAGCGGGCGAGCGCGATGTGCGTAACGAACATGGGCACAGACCAGCAAACAATCACCGTTGCCACGACGACATTGACAGCCGAACTTTGCCCCAACAACGACGCGAGGAACAACGGCTCGAAAACCGTCAGATCCTGCACCATATTGAGCAAGACAGCCCAAACAGGAGCCGTCGCCCCGAAGCAAAGCATCCATATCCCAAGCATTTTGCGCTGCGGACAGCTTCGCATCACTATATATGTGAGCAGCACCCCCGTCAGCACCGCAAGTCCATGGATTCGCCCCCTAGCGACCGCATAGATTAAGGCAACCATGCCCATTGACACCAACGGCACGATAGCCCGAGCATGGGCATGCACCTTAAACGGACGCAGCCCAACAGCGAGCGAAGCCGTAGACGCCACGCCGCAAAACAGGACCGGCACAGCCATCAACGGAACGCGTATGCACATCAATGCCGCGATATAGATAAAAGACCATTCCACAGCAGATAGCACCGCCCATACGTACGGGCTTCCGAGCCAAATCGCTTCACCCGCTCTATCCAGCGCAGCGCCACGATTCGCTTTTCCACCCGCGTAGCGTAGCGACAGAAGCAGTCCGAGACCCAATGCGTAGCTTAAGAGGGAAAAGGCGACAGCCCGCGAAACACCGGACCCCCAATCGCTATCCGCCATTACCAAGGGCCCCGCCGCAAGGAGGATAAAGAATAATGTGAGCAGGTATCGAAACAGCCGGCGCGTTCGAGCTGATGCCACTATATCGTCAGCATGCCGCTGCGGTAGCTCATGCCCTACAGCATCGCCCTCACCCGCAAACAGCGCCACGAGCTCGCGTGAGCCCGCAACCGACGCCTTCCCGTATGCTCGGTGAAGCGTTGTTCTCACCGTCGATGGCTTCGTATCCGTCTCCTTGGCAATTTCCGCCGGCGTTTTCCCTTTGAGCAGCAGTCGAACAAACTGCTCTTCTCTAGGCGACAGGGCAGGGGAAAACACCCCCGCATCGAATGTGTCGGACGCACAGGCGATATCCGAATTGTTGTCCCGTTTCCCCCTTAGCAACATGCATACGAAGGCAGCAGCGATAACGGACCCCATCGCCAGCAATGCAATGACCACGGCATCGCTTGCGAAGTATGCCGCCTCAACAGCCGGAATAAGACCAATAGGAACTGCTACGAGCACAGAACAGGCAAACACGTCGCGCCGCCCATGGCCAAAGGCACGAGGGCGGCAAAACGGCGGGGCCACAGTCAATGCGAGATAGACCAACGGAATTAAAAGCGCAAGGCCAATTGACGCGGCCGTTACAGGGGGCATCCCCCATGGCTCGGGAACGACTCTCCATGAAACTCGACAGCAAAACAGCAGGCAAGACATGACGGCTATTGTTTCTGTAAAAATCGCGTCCTGCGGGTGACGAGTTTCCCTTTCGTCAGTCCGTGTCGACCTCTGCGTCAAAGGAGAGTCCGCCGTGCCCCAAATAACATATGAGAGAAGCAGCGACCCAACAAAGCACGAGACACACGAAACGCCATGTAACAACCAAATCGGTGCAAACACGATTGGAATAGAGTCTCCGCGAGCATAGAAAGCCAGGTCGGCCCATTCGGGAACCGTTGCAATAACACCAAGGAAAACACCGATGGCACCGAGATGCCTCGGCCTTCTCATTCCCCCCTTGCATAGCGCAGCACCATGAACAAACGCCGCGAGGCATGCGCCCAGGATAACGAGCCAGGTCATTGCACCTGACGCTAGGCCGATTGAAGATGAAAACCGGTGATAAGGGGTGACCGCCATTACGACAAGCGCAATGGCGCAGGCAAATGTAGCAGAACGGCGGGAAAAGAGCATACGGCCTCCATAGCGTGTCATTATATCGCTCGAGCCGCTCGTTTATCTCTGTTCTCACACCAGCCAGCATCAATGATTCAGGCGAACTCCAATCCGCGCCAGATCACGGTCCGGCTTTTGTTCGCAGTCCCCACATCAAAGCGGGATGCGGTTTCCTTTTGGACGCCGGTTCGGAAAGCGCATCCCGTTCCAGGGCAATATTCTGGGATGCAGTTTCCGCAGCCCACCCCATTTGGAAAGCGCATCCCATAATTTGGCTGAAAACTGAGATGCGCTTTCCAAACGAGCCGAAACGGGCCGAATCGATCGGGCCACCTCGCATCCCGCTATCCTCGCCATCTGCCCGAGCGTGCTACACTAGCAGCATCTATGCCACCGCGAACGGCTCGGCCCCGCGCCCGCCGCTCGCAAACGAACTTTAAACGCACGAGGGTTGGCCATGCCGCTTTTCTCGCAACATACCGCCCGGTTCTCGCCGGACGTTCCTTTGGAGGGCACCAGCTCTCGCGAGCTGCTCAAGCGGTACCAGCCGCTCGAGACACTTGCGACCGGCGGTTTTGGCTCCATCGAGATCTGCCGCGACACGCACCTGCGCCGCCGCGTCGCCATTAAGCGCATCCCCCTTATCAACGGTGCCGGCATGCCCGCCAGCGACATCATGGATGTCCTGCGCGAGGCGCACACTGCCGCCATGCTTCAACATCCCAATATCGTGCAGGTCATCGACTTTACGCATGACACAGCCTATGCCTACCTGGTTATGGAATATGTCGATGGCATGTCGCTGGCCGAGTTTTTGCATCGCGTGGACGGCCACTCACTTACCTTTGACGAGGCCGCGGCCATTGCCGATGCCCTGGGCCAGGCGCTCGCCTTCGCCCATAGTAATGGCGTACTCCACCTGGACATTAAGCCCGCCAACGTGCTCATCGACCACTCGGGCAATGTAAAGCTCACCGACTTTGGCATGGCGCGGCTGTCGTCCGCCGGTGGCTTTGGCGGCTCGCGCGGCGGCACCATCGGCTACATGCCGCCCGAGCAGCTCGATATCGAGACCGGCACGGTCGACGAGCGCGCCGATGTCTTTGCCCTTGCCTGTGTGATCTACGAGGGCCTGTGCGGCAGCGCTCCCTTTATGGCGGCCACGCCCGCCGACTCGCTCGACCGTATCATCGGCGGCGCCACCTATCCCAGCGAGCTGATACCACACTTTCCCCCGGGAGCCGAGGCCGCGCTCATGAGCGCGCTCTCCCCCATGCCGCAGGACCGCCCCAACAGCATCGAGGCATTTTGCGACCAGCTCCTTGCCGGTCTGGGCAGCGTACGCGAGGGTCGTCGCAGCTTGGAGCAGATGGTTGGCGAGCTGTCGGATGACGAGCGCGCGGCAGACGGTATCGAGCCATCGACCTACGAGGACGACACCATCGAAGTCGACCCCGCACTTGGTTGGGCGGGCACGCGCTGGAGCCACGCGCGCGATTACACCATGCGTGCCATCTCGGCGCTCTTATGCGGAGCCTTCAGCTTTTTGCTCATGCAGACGGCTGGCGTCGCGGCGCTTCCCGGACTTATTACCGCGGCCATCGCGATTGGGGCGGCCGCCGGCCTGGCCCCGCAGATTGGCTCGGCTATCTCGGCCGTGGGCTTTTTGGTACTTATGGCCAACGCCACCATGCAGGCGCAGGGCATCCTGTCGATGTTGCCCGTCGCGGTGATCTTTGCCGCTGCCATGTCCGGTTGGTGGATCGCCTGGGGTCGCACCGAGGCTGCCGCGAGCGCCGCGCTCACCTGTGCACTCGCGCTTGGCTGTCTGACTGGCAATACCTTCCTGGCAGCTGGGGTCGCCGCCGGCGTCGCGTCATTTTGGCTCGGCCCGGCAAGCGCCGCCGCGGCAACGGGCATGGGCGTGCTTTTTGCCCGTCTGGCCACGGTCGCGCTTTCAGCCGGAGGCGTGCTGGGGCTCGGCAACGTTGCCGCAGCGCTGGAAGACCCGCTCCTTTGGGCTGCCTTTGTGCTGGTCGCGACAACTGCCGCGGCGTCATCTGCGCTGCTCAATGCCCATGCCAAGCGTGCCGACCAGGGCTCAAACCTTGCCGCAATCGCCGCCATCGCCGTCACCGGCATCGGCTGCGCAGCGGCATCCTGTCTTGCACACCATATGGAAATTGCCAGCCTTGCAGCCGCGGTCGCCGCCAAGGCGGCAGTTGCGGGAACCCTATCCTCTATAATCGTTGGGATATGCCTATATTTGCTCGGATACCAAAGAACCTATACGGAGAGTGATCTTTCGTGAACTTCCTGAACATCTTCGAGGACCACGTGGCCGGCATCTTCGGTGCCACCCGTGCCCCGTTCTCCTTTAAGAAGCTTGCCAAGCAGGCCGCTCGCGACATGGAGGATCAGACTCTGGTGATTAACGGCGTCAACACGGCGCCGGCACTCTATACCATCCTGATCGCCGCCGACGACGATCCCATGCTCGCCCCGTTCTACCCCGAGCTTTCGCGCGAGGTCCGCGAGTTCGTGAAGGCGCAGGCCGAAAAGCGCCGCTATGTCTTTGTCGGCGAGCCCCTCGTGCGCTTTATGATCGATCCGCAGTTGCGCGCCGGCAAGTTCTCGGTCTTTGCCGAGAACGTCGATGCCCCCACGCTCGGCCGCCTGTACGAAGAAGAGCGCGCCTATCAAAACGGCCTGGGCCAGAACAACTCCGCGGCAAGCCGTGCCGCCAGCGCCCCGCGCGCCGGCCAGCAGCAGTTTGCTGCCCCGCAGCAGCAGCGCCCCGCCGCCATGCCCCAGCAGCAGCCGACGCCTCGCGCCGCCGCTCCCGACCCGCTTGCCGTAGCAGATCCCTTCGCGCCTGGCGTCCCCGACCCCGCCGCTCCTATCCCGGTGCCGCAGACCGTCTCGCGCGACGCGCTTGCCGGCATGGGCGGAGCCGCCGCGACCGGTGCCGCCGTGGGCCTAGGCGCCGCAGCCGGTATCGCCTCCAACATGGCGAGCACTCGCGCCCCGCAGCGCCCGCTCGCCCAGCTCGTCGACGTCGTGAGCGGCGAGAGCCACAGCATCACTTCCGCGCAGGTGACCATCGGTCGCGAGCGTTCGGTTTCGGACATAGCCCTGCGCGACCCCAACGTGTCGCGCCGTCACGCCCAGCTCACCTTTACCGGTTCGGACTGGTCGATCGAGGACCTCAATTCCACCAACGGCACGCTCGTCAACAACCGCCGCATCACGCGCTGCCCGCTGCGCAACGGCGACCTGCTGACGTTTGGCCTAAGCACCTTTGAATTTAGGGGATAGTCGCTTATGAACATCGATATCGTCCTTTTTGCAGGCCGCATCGTCCTGGTCGCCTTGCTCTACATCTTCCTGTTCGCCGTCATGAAAACCGGCGTGGGACTCGTACGCGGCCAGCGCCGCGACTCCGCTATCTGGACGATCGATGTGGACAAGGGTCCGCGCGGCATCCGTGGCATCCATGTAGACATGCTCGGCCCCGTCATCGTGGGCCGCTCGCCGTCCTCGGACATCTGCATCAACGAACCGTTTGTCTCGGCCTCGCACGCACGCTTTTCGCTGCAGGGCCCGGCACTCATTATCGAAGATCTCAACTCGCTGAACGGCACGCTCGTTAACGGCCGTCAGCTGGTAGAGCCCGCAACGCTGCGCGAGGGTGACGAGGTCCAGATTGGCGACGTGGTCATGAAGGTGAACCGTCGATGATCGACGAGGAGAACAAGTCCGCAACCATGCCCGAGACGCCGACTGCCCCCGCAGCTGCGCCGGCCCATGCCGCTCCGGCGCGCCCTGCGACCGTGAAGCCCGAGGACACCGTGTTCTCCCTGCCTCTTTCGCATGTAACTCAAGAATATCCGGCACTCGTCGATGATGAGCATGCCGACACCGAGCAGCTCGACGCCCCCATCGGGGCGCACGCTGCCGAGCAGCCCGCGGAACCGGAGGCAACGCCCGTACCGGCTCACTTTGCCGAGCCCGTCGCCGAGGCGATGAACGAGAGCGCTGCCGTGTTTGCAGCCCCCGAGCCTGCCGCGCCGGTATTCCCCGTCGCCCCGGCAAGCGAGGCGGCACCCGCGTCCGCAACGCCTGTCGAAGTTGAGCGGCCCGTTGCCGCGCCCGCCGCAGCTCCCGAGCCCTCTGCTCAACCCCAGAGCACGCCCGCGCCGTCGCACTTTGCGACGCCCGAGCCGACGGCTGTCGAGCCGCAGCAGGACGGCGATCCCGCCGACCGCGTAACCGAAGATCTCAACCTTCCGGACATCTCCGACGCCGAGTCGGGAGACGATGCCGACACCGTCTCCCCCGGCGACACCGCCGAGATCGATGTCGCCGCCGTGGAGGCAAAGCTCAAAGATCCCGGCTCGACCATGAGCTTTGAGCCGCTGACCGACGAGCGCATCGAGACCGACTCGACCTACGACGCCGGCACCACCACGCAGCTTATGTGGGGCGCCCGCTCCGACGTCGGATGTGTACGCCCGCATAATGAGGACTCCTATCTGGTGCAGTCGCCGCTCTTTTGCGTGTGCGACGGCATGGGAGGACACGCCGCCGGCGAGGTGGCATCCTCCATCGCCGTCGAGACCATCGCCAAGACGGCGCCGCAGTCCGCCGACGCCGCGCGCCTGGCCGCAGCCGTCGAGGCCGCCAACGCCGCCGTGATCGAGGCCGCCCTCAACGGCCTGGGCAAACCCGGCATGGGATGCACGGCCACCTGCGCCTACATCGAAAACGACACGCTTGCCATCGCCCACGTGGGCGACTCGCGCGCCTACCTGCTCCATGAGGGTACGCTCATCCGCGTGACCCGCGACCACTCCTACGTGGAGGAGCTCGTGGATGCCGGCGAGATTACGGCCGACGAGGCCCGCGTCCACCCCAACCGCTCGGTCATCACCCGCGCGCTGGGCTCGGATCCCGCCATGTATGCCGACCACTTTACCTTGCACATCGAGGAAGGCGACCGCCTGATTCTGTGCTCCGACGGTCTTTCGAGCATGATTCCCGATAGCGATATCGAGAATATCGCTACGCAGTCCTCGACCGCGCAAATCTGCGTCGACAACCTAGTGGACGCGGCGCTTGCCGCCGGCGGCCACGACAACGTGACCGTAGTAGTCGTTGACCTGGTTGACGATGGCGTTATGCGCGAGGCGCAACGCGTGCGTCGCCGCAACATTACTATCGCCGCCATCCTGGCCCTCGTCTTTGTGCTGGCAGCTGGCATCTGGGCCTACACGGGTGTCACCGGCTCGTACTACCTGGGTACCTACCAGGGCAATGTCGCCGTCTGGCGCGGCCTTCCCGGCAAGCCGCTCGGACTCAAGCTCCACTGGCTCGAAAGCGAAACCAGCATCAAGCTGTCCGACCTGCCCGAAGACACGCAAAACCGCCTCAAGGCGGGCATTCCGCAAACAAGTGTCGACGATGCGCAGGACACGATATCCAAGTACCGCCACCAGATCGATGAAGAGCAGACCCGCCAGGTGATCGACGCGCAAACGATTCGCGACAACACCAATCAGGGATCGACCTCCGAATCAGATTCCGAGAAAACCGCCGAACAGTCCGCCGAGGCCGAAGCCTCCGAAAAGAACTAGAAAGGGAGTGCCGCTTATGAGTCGCCGCAACACCGAGCTGCTCTTGCTCATCGCCTCGGCGTTCCCCGTCATCCTGCTGTATGCGATGTACGTGCTCACCGCGGGCGCCGCCATCTCCTTTGAGACGCTCGCGGTGCCGATCGGCCTCTTTGCCGCCTTCGCCGCGGCACATATCGCCGTGCGCATCTTGGCGCCCGGCGCCGACCCCGCCATCCTACCCATCGTATTTATACTTTCGGGCATCGGCATCACGTTCGTGACACGCCTCGCCCCCGCTCTCGCCATCTCACAGCTCATCATCCTGTTTGTCTCGGTGGCGCTCATGGTGGGAACGCTCGCGTTGGTTAAGAACCTCGACGTAGTCATGCGCTACAAGTACACCTTTGGCATCATCGGCATCATTCTGCTGATGCTGCCGATCTTTATCGGCACCACGATCTCGGGCTCCAAGCTGTGGATTCGCATCGCAGGCTTTACCATCCAGCCCGGCGAGTTCGCCAAGGTCTTTATCGTGCTGTTCCTGGCCGGGTACCTGGCCGAGAACCGCGAGCTGCTCTCCATCTCCAACCGCAAGATCTTGGGCTTTAAGATCCCTCGCCTGCGACTGCTGCTGCCGTTGTTTGCCGTGTGGGGCGTGTGCCTGCTCGTCGTCGTCTTCGAACGCGACCTGGGTTCTGCCGTGCTGTTCTACACCATCTTCTTGCTGATGCTCTACGTTGCCACGGGGCGCTTTTCGTATGTCGTTATCGGCCTTGCGCTCTTAGCCGTCGGAGCCGTGGGCGCCTACAAGTTCCTGTCTCACGTTCAGGTGCGTTTCCAAGTTTGGGTCGATCCGTTTAAGGACGCCCAGGGCCAGGGCTACCAGATCGTCCAGTCGCTCTTCTCGCTTGCCGATGGCGGTCTGGTCGGCGTTGGCATCGGCAACGGCATGGCCAACAACATCCCTGTCGTCGAGTCCGACTTTATCTTCTCGGCTATCGGCGAGGAGATGGGCCTCTTGGGCGGCGGCGCCGTGCTCATCCTGTTTATGCTCTTTGCCGTTCGCGGCCTGACCACAGCTGCCCGCGCTAAATCCGACCTCGCCGCCTTTAGCGCCACGGGCCTTACGGCCGCCATCAGCTTCCAGGCCTTCTTGATCGTGGGCGGCGTAACCCGCCTGATCCCGCTGACCGGCGTCACCCTGCCCTTTATGAGCCAGGGCGGCTCCTCGCTGCTGGCAAGCTTCATCATCGTCGCGCTCCTGCTGCGCGCCGGTGACGAGGCGACCGGACGCGAGGCAGAGCTTACCGGCACCGGCACTATGGCCGCCATTACCGATGATCAGGTCGCATCTGCCGCCGCCCCGACGGGCACGCGCTTTGCCACCTCGTCTTCCTACGGCAGCGGCAGCCATTCCGTCGGCTCGCGCATGCGCCGTCGCCTGCTCGACACGCCTGAATCCGGCGTGCTCGGCCGCGTTGCGCTCGCCAACCGTCTAACCCGTGCGGTGCTCGCCTTTACGGCGCTGTTCGCCATCCTTATCGGCAACCTCACCTATGTCCAGGTCATCAAGGCCAAGGACTATCAGGACATGCCGACCAACAACCACACCATCGCCCGCTCCAAGTACATCCAGCGCGGTTCCATCATCACGTCCGACGGCGTGACGCTGGCCGAGTCGCTGCAGCAGGAGGACGGCACCTACGTACGCTCCTACCCCAACGGCAACCTGGCAGCGCACGTGGTTGGCTACGTGAGCCAGCAGTATGGCACCACCGCCATCGAGAGCGTCATGAACGACACGCTCACCGGCTCCAAGGATTACTCCAGCTGGAACAACGCCATCGCGTCGCTCGCGGGCCAGACCCAGCCGGGCAACACCGCCAAGCTCACCATTGACTCGCGTATCCAGACGGCGGCCGAGCAGGCGCTCAAGGGCTTTAAGGGCGCTGTAGTGGTCATCGACCCGCGTACCGGCGCGGTGCTCGCATGTGCCAGCTCGCCCACCTACGACAACACCAACATCGACGCCCTGCTGCAGGCGGGCGGCGGCGAGGACGGCTCTATGTACAATCGCGCCATGGACGCGCTGTACACGCCGGGCTCCACGTTTAAGGTCGTTACGCTTTCCGCGGCACTCGAGACCGGCACCGCCAGCCTTACCAGCACCTACCAGGCGCCCGGCTCCATGGACATCGGCAACGCGCCGGTCACCAACTATGCCAACGAGAGCTACGGCACCATCAGCCTGCAGCAGGCCTTTGCCGTGTCCTCCAACGTCGTCTTTGGCCAGGTGGCAAACGAAGTTGGCGCAAACACGCTCGTGCAGTTTGCCAACGCCTTTGGCTACGGCCAAAAGCTCGGCCAGGACCTGACCTCCGCGGCCTCCATCATGGCAGACCCGTCGCTCATGACCGAGTGGGAGACCGCTTGGGCCGGCGCCGGCCAGCCTGTCGGCATGGACCACACGCCCGGCCCGCAGACCACCGTCATGCAAAACGCCGTGATTGCCGCCGCCATCGCTAACAGTGGCGTGGTCATGGACCCGTACTTTGTAGCCCAGGTACTCGCCCCGGACGGAACTGTGGTCAAGACCACGCAGTCCCGCTCGCTGGGTCAGGCCGTCAGCTCCGCCACGGCCGACCAGGTCAAGCAGGCCATGCTCGCCGTCGTCCAGTCCGGTACCGGCACCGATGCCCAGGTCCCCGGCGTCAAGGTCGCCGGCAAGACCGGCTCGGCCGAGATCGGCGGCACCAACGTCAACTCGATGTTCGTTGGCTTTGCACCTTACGATTCACCCACGGTCGCCATCTCGGTGGCCTTGGAGGATTACGACAAACACGACGTCAAGGCGGCCAAGATTGCCGGCATCGTCCTGACCGCGGCGCTCGCCGCACAGGGAGCGTGATGCCCATGATCGAATCGGACACCCGAGGCGCGCCGCGGCCGAAGAGTTAGCGGCAACGCGCCACACGGCCCCAGCGGCCACATCGTAGGTACTACACACATCGTTGAGCGAATAGTTATGTTAGGAGCAGGAATGGAACAGAGGGTCCTCGGTGGAAGATACCTCCTCAAGGATAAGGTGGGGACAGGCGGCATGGCGACCGTCTTCCGTGCGCAGGACCAGGTCCTCGACCGCACGGTAGCCGTCAAGATCATGCTGCCGCAGTATGCTGGCGACGCAACCTTCGCCGCACGCTTTAAGCAGGAGGCTCAGGCAGCTGCCGGCCTGTCCTCCCCCTATATCGTGGGCGTCTACGACTGGGGCAAGGACGGCGACACCTATTACATCGTCATGGAGTACCTGCGCGGTACCGACCTTAAAAGCGGCATCAAGAGCCACGGCGCCCTCGATCCCAAGAAGGTCGCGCAGATCGGCTCGCAGATCAGCTCCGCGCTTTCGGTCGCCCACAAGCACGAGATCATCCACCGCGACATTAAGCCGCAGAACATCATGGTGCTGCCAGACGGCAACATCAAGGTAATGGATTTTGGCATCGCACGCGCCAAGAACAGCCACCTCACGCAGGATAACAACGTTCTGGGCACCGCCCACTATGTAAGCCCCGAGCAGACCCGCGGCCAGGACCTCGGCCCCACCTCGGATATCTACTCGCTGGGTGTCGTCATGTACGAGTGCGCCACCGGCCGCGTTCCCTTTGACGGTGACGACGCTATCTCGGTCGCACTCAAGCAGGTCAACGAGCTGCCTATTCCGCCGAGCCAGATCAACTCCGGTGTCGACGCCGACCTTGAGCGCATCATCCTCAAGTGCATGGAGAAGGACCCGGCAAACCGCTTCCAGACCGCCGACGAGCTGCGTCAGGTGCTCAACAGCTACCTGTCGGGCCGTGCCGTCAACATCTCGGAGCCCACGCGCATCATCGGTGCCCCCGGTGAGCTGGGCGCCACCAAGACTCGCGAGCTTTCCGATCAGACGCGCGCCATGGTGCGTCCCGTCTCGGGCGTGAGCGGCCAGAATACCGCCCGTAGCTCGGTTTCGGGCTCCACCGGCTCCTACGAGGTCGAAAAGCCCAAATCCAACAAGAACAAGATCATCGCCGCCGTGGTGGCAGCCGTTGCCGTCATCGGCATCGTGGTGGCCTTTGCCACAGGACTCTTTGGCGGCGAGCAGGTCACCGTGCCCGATGTGCTGGGCAAGGACCAGCAGACTGCCGTCGAGCAGATCAAGGAAGCCGGCCTCGAGGTCGGCACCATCGACCAAAGCTACAACGACGATATCGACGAGGGCAAGGTCGCCGAGCAGACGCCCAACGGCAAAACCAAGAAGGCCAAGGGCACCAAGGTGAACCTGGTAATCTCCAAGGGCCCCAAGCCCTCCGAGAAGGTTGAGGTTCCCCAGCTTGTCGGCCTGACCAAGGACCAGGCAGAAGCCGCGCTGGCAAGCGTTGGCCTGAAGGGCAACGCCTCCGAGGAGGCCAACGAGGCCGATGAGGGCCAGGTCTTTGAGCAGGGCACCAAACCCGGTAAGGAAGTCGAGAAGGGCACGACCATCTCGTACAAGGTCTCCAGCGGTCCTGACACCACCTCCGTCCCCGATCTGACCGACATGACCGAGGCCCAGGCGCGCAACGCCCTCGATATGGCAGGCTTTGGCGTCGACGTGAGCTACCAGGAGAACGATTCGGTTACCGAGGGCACCGTGATTAGCTGGAACCCCAGCGGCAAGCAGAAGCCTGGCGCCACGATTACCGTCGTCATTGCCAAGAAGTCCGGCAAAGCCAGCGTTCCGGGCAACCTGTACGGCAAGAGCATCTCCGCCGCCGTTACCGCGCTCAACAACGCCGGGTTCTACAACATCGCATTCTGCGATCAGAACGGTAACCCCGTGAGCGGCAACGAAAACGCCACCGTTACGGGCGTCTCCCCCACCGGCAAGCAGTCTACCGACAGCACGATTACGCTGACGGTCGCACTTTCTGGCTCGGGTTCGGGTTCGGGCTCGGGCACGGGCGACGATTCCGGTACGGTCAACTAGTCGCCACCCCACCGCCCATTACGGCTCTCGCCGCAAACATATTCACTCACAGGCGCCCGCTTGCTCCCCCAGCAAGCGGGCGCTTCGTTTTTGACATGGCATGAAACAGAAGAGCCCGGCACCGTGGCGGTGTACCGGGCTCGATCAATCTCTGGTGCCCCCGGGCGGATTCGAAAACTCCCCCCGCGGGGAAATTGGTGACGCGGGTGTCGACGGTCCGAATCCGGCCTTTAGACCAGAAGAGCCCGGCACCGTGGTGGTACCGGGCTCGGCAAATCTCTGGTGCCCCCGGGCGGATTCGAACCGTCGACACCCGCTTTAGGAGATATGATTTAATGCTACCCCCTACTATTCATCAAGCATCATTGAACACCATATAACCGCAGATAAACATAGCAGTTTGTGTCTTTTACCTCCGGTAGCTGCGCCTACGCTTTTACAAACATATTACTAACAGCTTTAGCTAAACTGCACTCAATGAATTGTTGAAAACTATTCAAAGAAACGGAGTGCAAAGATGTCAGAACAGCCACTAATTAGCGGAAGAGGCACGTGTTGGAAAGACAAGAGATCACCTAACACCTATCGCTATTATTTTTCCCTTGGGGTCAAGGACCCTAAGACAGGGCGTTACAAACGATCCCCAACTTATACGGTTCGTTGCAAGACTAAAACAGAAGCTAAGGCTGCAATGCAGGCCAAGCTGGCTGAAATCAACTCCTCTGGCACGATCACTAAAACTAAAAAGCCCACTTTGCTTGCGTCCTACTGCTGGGCCTTTCATGAAAATAGGGACACCGAGCTTGCGCCAACGAGCTATGAAAGAGAAGCGTACGATTGCAGGCATATCGAAGACCTATTCGGCGCGTTTCAGACAATTGAGGGGCTAACTCCCGATCTAATCGAAGAAACATATGCCGAAGCTCGTCGTACGGGAAAATACAAACCATCTGAGCTTGTACGAATCAATGCGAAACTGCGCCAGATTCTGTCGAATGCAGTCGCAAAGAGAATAATTGACCGAAACCCCTGCGCTACCGTTCATGTTCGCAGACCACGCAACAAAAGAGAATCACTGACAATCGAGCAAGTAGCTACCCTATGCACACATCTTCAACACATTGAGCTCACCGCCGAAGCTGTTGGTACGCTAGTACTAGTGTATACGGGTATGCGAAAAGGCGAGATGCTGGGCCTCGAATGGCGCGATTGGGACCCTGCCAATAAAACCTTGAAAATTGACAGGCAGTACACCAACGATCATGAACTGAGGGCACCCAAGTCACAAGAAAGCCAACGCAAAATCCCCGTTGGAGAAACCCTGGCCGAACGTCTTCAATCATGGTCAGCCATACAAAAAGAGCTCCTGGCCTCTCTGGGGCTGTCCCAGACTGGCAGCACTCCCATCATTAGCGATATTGCTGTCGAGCAAGGGGTCCCTACTGTCTGTCACATGAAGAACTACATCTTCAACCATTGGTTTCGCGATTTCGCAGTTAGCTGCAATCTTGGAATCTATGAGCCGAATAATTCGACTGGCGGAAAACTATATAAGGGCATCTGCCCGCATCAGCTCAGGCATTGCGTAAGCACTTTTATGCTGGCGAACGGATCGGACGTTAGAAGCGTGCAAGGTATTCTTGGCCACGCGGACCCCAATATCACGCTCAAAACGTATACAAGCCTCGTTCAACAATCAGAAATAAAAGCAGTTAAAGGCTACGAAGACTTCATCAACGCCTATATACAGAGAAGCGAGAAATAGCATGTTTTTCATTCATCGTTTTATTCATAATATTACGGTACTATAATACCGTTTCCGCAGGTAGATGCTATATTTGATTGACAACTAATGAGTTTTAATACATGCTAAAGCTGTCAGATGGCTACGCATGTAGTCATAGAAACCGGCCCCCCAAGTGCTTATGAACCTGGTAAGTCTTACAAGCACAGGGAGGGCCCTCATTGAAAGGATAGCTCATCATGGCTACTCCAAAGATTAGCACTCAGGCGTCCACACCGACTTTCCCCACTGGTGCCGCTCAGTGCGATCGGTTGCTCCGCGTTAACGATATCCGCGAACTCACTGGCTGGAGCGAAAACACCGCACGCAAATTCATGCGCGAGTCCGGCAAGCTCATCCAAATCCATCGCTCGAATTACATGTTTGAAAGCTCGTTTTATGAGCTTTTCAAGCAGCTTGAAGGTCGTACCGCCCACCTTGACTAGGTGGTAAACATGAGCGAGCTACCGTCAATTTCCGACATATTCAACGATGATGTTACCGAGCAACGAAAGATTATAGAGAAAATGGATAAAGCTATTTTTATTTCAGTGCCCGAGTGGGCGTGCTGCGTCACCACCGTTGCCGCCGAGCGTCTCATCCTCGGCCTCGTATGGAAGTTTGGAAAACCTTCCAAAAACAAACGGCCCATGGGCTTTTGCGCTAGAAGCAAATGGATTGAGGATCACTACCACTTGAGCAAGAACACGATATCCCGAGCCTATACTTCTCTAAAGGATAAGGGGTATATTCAAAAAACTGGTGATGGCAGCTGGATGCTTAATTACGCTGCAATCTACCGCGCCGCGATCGAAAACGCTTGGGAGCCCCCGAAATCTTAAGTCCACAGCCCGACTATCGACGTGGGCTTCTGTCAAACAACCGAGTTAAAAACCACTGAGCCAGAATCCGCTTCAATAGAAGAGGATTCTGGCTCAAATGATATCCGACCATTCACGCAGCATGTCTACCGCAATCTGGCAAGAATCGAGGACGGGGAAACCGTCATCGAGGTCGTGGAGGTCGGTAATCGCCAGGCGTCTACAAAAACATGCCGCGGATGTAAAATGAAGCAGGGTCGAACCGAAACAGTTCCCGGACAATTGGCGTCCGGCCAGACACTTCGATTCGACCCTTTCTCATACCTGCATCTAAAATACTCCCATAATCATTCTCGACATCTTTAACGCCATCACTCTCCCGCCACCAGCACGTCATAGGTGCTATTTTCAACGAATCGATATGACCGCCCATTCATGTTCTTTAAGGCACGTGATACCATGAAAACGTGCGGTATTTCTCCAATCGAAAACCTGCGTGAACGTATGACTTGAGACGCTTTTAGAACTCACCAAGCGCAGGACAAACACAACTCAACAGCGGCCGCGTATTTGTTCCCAGCCGTACGGCATGGCGGAGCCATGCCCATTGTTGATTGGAGTGCCGCACGATGACAGACAACCCGAACGACAGAAAAATCAGCGAGACGCCCGGCGTGAAGGACGTCCTCGATGAGGCCGCCGAGCAGATTGAAAAGGCTTGGCGAGAGAAGCTGCTGCGCGAGACCGCCGATCTCAAGACCGAGAACGCGCTGCTCAGGGCCCAGCTCGACAAATTCAACCGCAAGCTCGCCGAGGCGGCGGATCGGAATGAAAAAATTGAGGCCGACTGCAATGAGCGGATTGCCTTTATAGAGGAGAAGTTCGAACTCGATACCGCGAGCCTCGAACTCGAGAACAACGAGCTCCACGCCGCGGGCGTCAGGCACCTTTCCCGTGCTAAGGGGCTCGGCAGGCAGGTCGCCCAGCTCCACGCCGAGGCTGAGGCCATGGCCGATGAGATCGAGCGACTGCGCGGCGAGCGTGACGCTGCGTTGAAAGCCCAGGCCGAGCTGAGCGATGCGCTACTGGCCCAGCGCGACCTGATGGCCGAAGTCGCCGCCCTCAAGGACCGCCTCGCCGCCTCCGAGCGGCGGGCGACCGTGGCCGAGGCCAAGGTCGAGGTCATGACCAAGATGAGGGGCGAGTAGTCCCGCGCCCTTCCTGTCAGGTAACTGATTTCTAGAAACCTTCTAGAGCGCTTTTAGAAGGTTTCTAGAACCGGGCGCAGCATCTTCGATCGGCACGATGTCTCGGTAGATAAGGCGATGCCTGGTGTCGCACCATTTATCGCGATGGTAGTGACCGAAGAACCAGACGCGGTAGCCGAGCCGTCCGTCGAGCTCACCCAGGAAGGTTTGCAGCGGATCCCCGCGGTACTCACGTCCGCGTTCGCGACACAGCCCCTCAGCAAGGGCAGCCGGAGCCTCGTGAGTCACAACGTAGTCGACCTTCCAGCCCACGCGGTCGAGCGAGGAACGGCAGTGTTCCGTCTCTTTCTCGCTCGGCATCTCCTCAGGCCACCAGCTCCTCCCCTCCTTGCGATACTGCCTGTCGTTGCTCGCGGCGCCGCCCATGGCAAGGACTGTGAGCCCGTCGATATCGAACACCTCTCCGCGCATCAGGTGCAGCACGTGCGGTCGTGCCTCATGGACGAGCCCGCCGTTCCACTCCCGCACCGGCAGCCCGGCCAGGGCGTGGTGGTTCTCATGGTTGCCGTCTACGAAACACGTGGTCCAGGGCTTCGACTCGAACCAGTCGAGCCAATACCTCTCAGCATTCGAGCCGTCCCAGACAAAGCCGAAGTCGCCGGCCACGATCACCGCGTCATCGCGCGTCAGGGTCCGGCCCAGCGGCCAATTTTTGAATGCAAACCGGCTGGACCCGTACTCGGCCCTGCCGTGCACGTCGCCTGTCACATAGACCGTCATCAGTACGCACCCCACGGCAGGAGTTTGTCCCCGAGCCTCACGATCCGGTCATACAGCACCGTGTGCCGTTCGTCCGGATTGCCGTCTCGGTGAAAATGGCCGTAATACCAGCGCTTGTAGTCCAGGCGGTCCTCGAGCTCGTCGAGGAATCCGGTCAGCCGGTCCACATCGGGGCGTTCCCAGCCTGGGTCCGGGTAGAGCGTCGGCGAGAGCATGCGCGTGGCGCAGGTATGAGTGATGACGCAGTCGACCTTCCAGCCGTCCTCGTCGAGCTTTGCCCGCGCGGCATCGAATTCGCGCTCATCCGGGAGCTCCTGAGGCCACCAGCTGGAATACGGCACGCGGTATTCCCTGTCCACGCTCGTGGCACCGCCCATGGTGAAGATTGTCGAACCGTCGAGCTCGAAGACCTCGCCGCGCGTCAGGCGCCGAATGGGCGAGGTGTCCGACAGGCGCTGCGTCAGCCCGCCATGCCACGGCTCCATGGGGCGCTCCTCCCAGTGATCGAAGCGCTCGTGGTTGCCGTCGACGAACAGTACCGTGTAGGGGCGCGATTCCAGCCAAGCGATGTCGGCGCATTCCTCGGCAGAAAAGCCCCACGGAAAGCCAAAGTCACCGGCAACGATGAGATAGTCGTCGCTGGCAAGACTGTCGCCAAGCTCCCAGTCGCGGAGCTTTTGCATGTCGAGCCCACCGTGGATGTCGCCCGTCACATAGACCGTCATCGGATCGCCTCTTCCCTCTTGTACGCCGCCAGCTCGCGCTCGACCTGCCTGTCGCCGGTCTCGTTGACCCACCAGGGCCATTTCACCCGGCCGCACGGCTCGTCGACTCCGGCGAACCATTCCCTCAGCTCATCGAGGCTCACCGGGGAGTGCCCGTTGGCATCGCAACCGACGTCGTAGCGCAGAAGGCCCTGCTTGCGGTTGAACTCGTTGTACGCGCCGCCGCTGCTGTGGATGTGCCCGTGGAGGTGCCACGATCCATGGCTCATGCCCTGCCAGTCGGCCATGGGGTAATGGCTCAGGACGATCTTCTGCCCGTCGATCTTGAGCACGCAGATCGGCGGCTCCACGGTGAAGGCGCCCGCGACCGCCGGCTGGGTCCAGTCCTTGTCGTGGTTTCCCGGGACGAGGTGGATGCGCCTGCAGGCGATCCGCTTGCGCAGCCCGTAGGCGTCCTGGGCGGTCATCTTGAATGAGAAATCCCCCAGGATGTAGAGCTCGTCGTCCACGGCAACCTTGCCGTTGATGTTGTCGACGATGGTGTCGTTCATCTGCCAAATCGTCTCCCACGGGCGGTCGGTGAACTTCAGCACGTTCTCATGCCCGAAGTGGGTGTCGCTGGTAAACCAGATCATATTTATGTCTCCTTTTATCGCTAAAAAACGTTCTCCTTCGAGGTCAGGAGACGTTTTATGAGCGACATGAGGTGCATATCCCTCATGTTTCAAGCTCCAATCTGCCGGATTTGCCCAACTAAAAGTTTACGCCCACGCGCCCACGCGCGAACGGTCGATAATCAAGGCCCACGCGCGAACAGGATTTGATTTTTGAAATATGGACGAATTCCTCGTCAGGAGGGTAAAATGGTGCCGACGGCAGCCCAAGTTGTAGAGAGCTGGGCAGAGCCGTTGCTTAATGAAGTTGGGTCATCGTCTTAGCGACGGTGGCCTTTCTTTTTGGGCTTCGAACCCTGCTTGAGTGCCTTGGAAAGGCCGACAAGGGCCGTGAGGAGCGAGACCATAGCGGTCAGGAGCTTCACGAGCTCGGTGAAATCGGTCATGGGCATCACCTCCCATCAAATGGAGGGCTCTGCCCGGCACGAGTGCTGCCGACAGCAAGGACGATTCTATCAGAGCGGCTGACTCCCGCCGATCAATTCATACTCCTCACCCTCGCCGAATTGCGAGCATGAAAGAATCGGCACTGGATGGCAGCGCGCTAGGGCACCGACGATAGGCTTTCCAAAACTAGCGAGGCGTGTCTCCGCGCGAGTAGTCAGCGCGGTCGACGACGCGGTCGTCCAGCTGCCTCGACACAGCGCCGCCGCCGTGCGCCTGGCCCGCGGCGCGAACGCGGTCGTCACCGGCATCGGGAACGGCGCCGGCGTAGCGGTTGCGTATCTCCCTTGCGTAACCGCGACGCGCAAGAAGCTCATCGCGAACCGCCGGATCTTCGAGCAGATCGTCATCACACTTCGGTGCGATGAACTTCGGGAACGAGTTGTAGGCGACGCCCTTGCTCGCCTTCGCCTGCTCGACCCACGCCGAATACGCCTTCTTAAGCCGTTGGATGTAAATCTCACAGCGCTTCTCGTATGGAAGGGCTCGCTCTGCTTCCAGCACGTTATTTTTGAAGGCCGCCTCGAGCTGCTTGATCGCGAACCGCCCGTCAAGACGGGTCAGGTTGAAAGTGCACTTCGGGTTGCCGGCCTCCTTGATATCGAGATCCGTCGCATAGACTCGGTTGTTCTTGATGAAAATGTCTACGCCCCATGAGGCAAGTAATTTTTTGAACTGCTCCATATTCTTCGGGTGGTAGTCGTTGATTGCAATATGGATCAGCTCGCGCAGATTGTTTTTATAACTGTACTCTCCCCGATCGACAATCACCTTTTCAATATCGCGCGGCTGTCGATCTCGAATCTTCGAATTCTTCTTTCCCTTTTCGAGCTGGGCGAGATTCCAGTCCTTATCGAGTTCGCGGACCCATGAGGCGCGTTCGTACTTTCCCTTGCGACCGCCGATGTCGCAACGCTTGCCGGTATCAAGGTTTGTCCGGTTGATTGCCATATGGACCGCGAACCGTTTTCCCGCCTTATCGCTTTCCTCATGCAACGCGAGAATCACTTGTTGATGCGGATAGTGCCTCGCAAGCCATTGCTCCGCGTAGGCCAAACATGCATCGGGGGTCATCTTGCCTCCGTTGCATGAGCATTCTTCCGGAAGGAACGCGAGGATCTGGTGTAGCAGGATTACGTTTTTGGCTCCGGCTCTCGACGGCTTGTCGTGGTGGAAAACCTTTCTGGTTCTATCCATTTTCGAAAACCAGCGATCGCTGTATTCGATGTTCCAGCCACCGCGCACAAGCGCATGTTTTCCGTTGATGTATTTACGGACGTTCTTCGCATACCGTTCACTCGAAACGCTCTTCTGCTTAATGACGGT
Organism: uncultured Collinsella sp.; assembly: GCA_905207015.1. GTDB lineage: Bacteria > Actinomycetota > Coriobacteriia > Coriobacteriales > Coriobacteriaceae > Collinsella. The sequence goes on from CAJLJQ010000003.1 coordinate 30,618, forward strand.
CATTTTGGTCACCGCCGACGAAATATCGCTTCTCGAGCTCGTCGATGAAACGGTCCAGCTTACGCCCAACTTGGTAAACCTTTTCGAGTGTGCGGAAAACAGCTTTCTCGTTGTACGCGGGAAGCCCCTGGGCGTTCACAAAATACATCAGCTGATTGAGATTCGTTCCTTCCTTCAAGAGCTCGTGATAGATCTTGTCGATCGACGCCCGATCGACATCAATTTTCTCGACATTCCCTTTGAGCAGTACGCGACGTGCATACGCACTGACAGTCATATCGAGGGAATCAGCATTGCTTTCAATTATCTTTTTTTCTTCCGGCGAGACCCGGACGTGAATGTCATCGGTTCGGAATTTCTGGTCAGCGATTTCCGAAAAACCAAAATCGATATCGAGATCGTCGGCATTGCACAAAACGAAGCGGATGAGTTCCGCCTCGCTCATCTCATGTCGCTTTGCGATTGCAGTGATGGCTTTCTTCTCGTCATTTGAAAGAGACGCCTTGACGGTGTGTGGGCGGAGCCTGCTCATGATTCCTCCTCGGAAAACGAATCAGCGATCGGAGAGGCCTCCGATCAAAACCTGCTATGCGATTCGCTTTCCTTTTGATGAGGAACGGCTGGCGTCGTTCCAAAAATGAAGAATCGACTTCGCGATTCTTTATCGCGAAGTTTCAACTTCACAACAACCTTATCGCCGTAGCAGGCGATAAGCAAGGTCTGTGGCGTGGTGTTTTTGGGGTCCGGATGGACCCACAAAAACACCACCCACAGTCATCTTGCAATCGCCTGCTACGGCGATTGGGCGGAGCGCAGCGTAGACACGAAATGAGAGGCCTCGTTTCGAGCGAAAGGCTTCGCGGTGTCGTAGTGTCAGCGAAGACCGTGAGCGGAAGCGAATTTTTAACGCGAAGGATGCTGAGTGTTAGAGATTCGCTGTAGCGAGAGCGGAGCGGTAATGCGAATGCGAGGGATGCAGAGTGCTTGCATTACCGCGCAGCGGACTCCGGGCGAGGGCTGGAACAAGTTGATGGAAGACCTTACCGATTTGCGGAAGGTTTTGCCCGAAGCATCCGGCACCGCCGGATTCTTTTGGAACGGCCTCTCGTTTGATTGCTTTCCTATCGTTTGCTCCCAGATTGGGCGTCTAAAAAAGGCGGCCAAACCGGCCGCCCACAAATAAATAAATATTCACCAAATGTAAGAGGAGAGGAACGATGTACATTACTCCCAGTGACCGGCGACGTCGACAACCCAATGTTGTCCCGTAGCCTGCTGTTCATAATGTCCTTGGTCCTCAGAGGTGGTATACGAATCATTGATTGCAGAACCGCCGTTAGGATGCTGCGCATCGCCAAAAGTAGCGTGAGCGTGAGCGTCCATTTCGGCTGCAGATCCAAATGCTGCGTGGCATGCACTGCAGATCCAACGTTCATGGCGCGTATAAACCACATTCGGCACCCAGACCTGGCTGTAATCTGTCTCCCAGTGGCCCTGCTCGGCAACCCACTTCTTCTGGCTGCCGCCGTTGGAAGAGGAATTGTTGCTGCCGGAACTCTGCGAATTGCCGGAATTCTGCTTGGACTGGGAGGAATCGCCCTTGTTGTCCGACTTCGAGGAATCGGAAAACTTGTTATCCTCCTTCTTGGAGTCATCGGACTTCTGGTCCTTGTCGTCGGATTCTTTCTTCTCCTCGGTCTTGGATCCAGAGGTTTGCGTCGCCTTTTCTTCGCTTGGCTTCTTTTTGTCTTTATTCTTTACCGCTGTGGCGGCCCTTTCCGTAGAGCCGCTTCCTTGCTTTGCAACGCTGGCACATCCAAGTTGAGGTGCCGAAAGGCACACCAGGAGCGCAACGATAATAGCCTTTGTTCTCACACCGATCTCCCCGTCCATGAAACCGGGCGTTGGACACTAGCCGATATCCAACGCCCGACTCGCTTTTACATCTGCTCGCGGCGCTTCTTTTGATCGAGGAAGATGCCGGCTGCCACGAGGACGGTACCGCCGATGACGAACGTCTCGCCGATGAGTCCCGCGCGGTCACCGGTCTGGGCGAGGCTGCCGGGCTGGGCGGTATCCTTGCCGGCGAGGTGCTTCGGGGTGTATGCCGCCTGCTGCTTTGCGGCCTGCTGCTTTGCGACCTCCTCTGCCTCCTGTCGTGCGATCTCATCGGAAAGCTCCTGCTCCGCCGCGATGCGGTCGGACTTCGCCTGCTCGTAGGCGGCGAGCGCCGTATCATAGCCGGGCTTGAGCCCGTCCACCACAGCCTGCTTTTCGTCCAGGATGACTTTGGCGGGCGCGACCTTGGCACGTGCCTCGACTGCTGCGGCGAAAAGCGCGTTGAGGGAGTCATCCGCGTTCACATCATGGCCGGAAGCGATCGCCGCGCCGGCATCGATGGAGTCCAGCTTCGCCAGCTTGGCGTCTGCCTGCGCCTTTGCCTGTTCGGCAGCGGAGACCAGGGACTCGGCGGCGCCGGCGGCTGCCTTCGCGGCATCGAGCGCGGCCTTGGTGTCATTGACGGCCCTTACTGCATCCTGCTCGCGCTGCTGTGCCTCTGCGAGCTTCGCGGCAAGACCGGTGAGGATGTCGAGGTTCGACTGTGCGTCCTCGAGATCGGTCTGGGAGCCGGTAAGCCTGTCGGCGGCAACGCCGGCGTCGGCCTTTGCGGCATCGACGGCACGCTGGGCATCCGCGAGGGCGCGTGCGGTGTCGTCCGCCTTTTGCCTGGCGGTGGCGAGGACGGTCGCCTTCTCGGCCTGGTCGGCTGCCGCCGCGTCGTGGGCGCTCTTTGCGGTATCGACCGCCTTCTTGGCGTCGGCGACGTCCTGGAAGAACTTCGCGAGGTCGGCGTTCGCATCCATGACGTCCTGCTGCTTGGCCTCGGTGTCCGCCTTGGCGGAGTCCAGCTTGGACTGTGCAGTCGTTACGGCTGCGTTGGCGGCATCAAAGGCGACCTGCTTCTGCTGGACGGTCGACTTTGCCGTAACGACTGCCGCGTTGGCGGCATCGAGGTTCGATTTCGCCGCATCCAACCCAGCTCGGGCATCCGTGACGCCCTGCTGCTTGGCGGCGAGATCGGCCTTTGCGGCATCGACGGCACGCTGGGCATCGGTGACGTCCTGCTTCGCGGCATCGACACCTGCCTGTGCGGAATCCACCGCGACCTGCTTCTGCTGGACGGTTGTGGCGGCGCCGGCGGCTGCCTGCTGCTTGGCGGCGAGATCGGCCTTGGCTGCGTCGAGCGCGCTCTTGGCGTTCTTGAGGCCGTTGATATAGGAGGTCAGCTTCTGCTCGTACTCGTCGACGGACATGGGGTTCATGTTCCAACCGGAGCCTGCCCAGCCCAGGTTTGCGGTATCGAAGCTGTCGGTCTGCCAGCCGTTCATGGTTCCCTTGCTGCAGACCGCCATGCCCATATAGCCGATTGTAGGGCTGATGACATGCAGGTAGTGACCGACGGTTGCGGGATATCCTGCAACCTTAAAATGCTGGTTGACATAGGATTCAATCCCGCTATGCGACTTGTAGAAATCTACGGCATCCTTACCGATTAGCCCGGTGACGCCATAGAGCTCCTGAACCGCCTGATCGAAGAAAGCCTTTTCTTGGTCCACCCACTGCGGTTTCGGATCGGTTCCATAGTTCCACGCGAGGTTTTCGCTCGTATCAAACTGCATGGAATGCCCAAACTTGACATCGGAATAGTTCGCGTTGGCAATCGCCGCCGCAATGAGCTTGTACGTGACCTGGAGCTCAGGGAGACCGACGGACTTGCGATACTCGTTGATGGACTTCATGTACGGGATTGCCGCGAGCATGTTGTCGAGACTGGTCGCGTCGAGGCTGTTCCCCACTTCGGTGTAGTCCTTGTATGTGCAGTTCTGGATGATCTCGATGGCTGAATCGGCACCCATGGCACGGAAGAAGCCGATGGCTCCCTGCTTGAGCTGCGCGTCTGCGGAATCGAGTTTCGCCTGGGCCTCGTCGACCTTCTGCTGCGCGGCGGTCACGGCGGCGTCTGCGGTATCCTTTGCGGCCTTGGCGTTCGCGAACTCTACGTCGGCGGCTGCCTTGGCGGACTCGGCGTCCTTGACAGCCTGCTTCGCGGCATCCAGCTTGGCGACGGCGTCGGCATTCGCCTGCTTGGCCGCATCGAGGCCGGCGTTCGCGGCATCGAGTGCGGACTGGGCGGCGTTCACACCGGATTCGGCATCGGCCGCGGCCTGCTGCTTTACGGAGAGGGCCACCTGGGCATCATTCAGGTCGGCTTGTGCCGTTGCCGCAGCGGACTGTGCCTGCTCGAGCTCGGACTCGCGCTGGGACTGTGCCGCTCGTGCGGTAGCGAGGGCTGCCTCTGCGTCCGCGACCTTCTGTTTTGCCGCATCGTACTCCGGGCCGCTGGCGCCTGCCTCCGCTGCGGCGAGGTCTGCTTTCGCCTTCTCGTAGGCGGCGCTGGCGGCTGCGGCCTTCGCATCCGTCGCGTCCTTGTTCTGCTGGGCTGCGGCGAGAACGGCATCGGCGGAATCCTTTGCAGACTGGGCCGCAACCAGCTTGGACTGGGCATCGGCAAGCGTAGCGTTGGCGTTGTCCAGTTCGGCCTGTGCCCTGCTCACGGCAGCCTGGGCGTCGCGCACGGCCTGCTCGGCGGCACTGATTGCCTCCGGGGTGGCGCCTACGGCATCGGCCTTGGCTTTATCGAGGGCGTCCCTGGCATCCTGGGCCGCCTTGAGGGCGGACTGGTACGCTTCGTCCTTCTCGGATGCATCCGCCTTGGCGTCTGCGAGACCCGCCTTCGCCTGCTCGAGGTCCTTGCCGGCGGCATCGGCGGCGTCCTTGCCCTCCGCGACCTGACGGGCGTACTCGTCCATTGCCGCTCGGTCGGCTGCCGTGCCGGCGCTGACTGCCGAATCGTAGGATGCCTTGGCCTGGTCGCGGGCGGAAGCCGCCTCGTTGTAGGGACCGGTGGCCTCATCGTAGGATGCCTTGGCGGCGTCCTCCTTCGCCTTCGCCTCGTCGACCGCCTTCTGCAGGTCCGCAATGGTCTGTGCGGCGGATTTTGCGCCGGTACCGGATGCCGCGCCGGCGTGGGCGGCGATCGGCGACATCACGGCGGGGTGCTGCGTGCCCCCGTCACCGGTCTGGGCGAATGCCGTGAACGGTGAGATGAGGCTCGATCCGGTCATGGCGGCCATGGTCGCCGCGGTGACGGTCAGACGCGCGATCCCCTTCGGGGCGTGAATCTTTTTGTTTGGCAGTGTGGCGAAGTGATCGCCGCCGGCAGCGAAATGCTTTCCCTGAGTCATTGCTATTCCATTCCTTTTCCGTGCCCTATCCGACTGGGCATCAGAGTGCTTTCCAATAGAGATAATTATGCGCCTTAACAGGGATTGTTGTATATAGTCCGTTGGCTTTTATACAACAATCCATGACTCTTTTTGTCATGGATATCTCGCCGCTACAACGATCCTTTGGTCTACGCTGCAAAGAATTAAGATCAAAGTCTGGTTACTCTCAAGTACAATTTGCGAATCGCATCGGCATGGACAGGTCTTACTACGCCTCGATAGAGGTCGGACGAAGAAATGTCAGTCTTTCTAACCTCTGTAAAATTGCTAACGGATTCGACATGACAATCGCTGCACTCATGACTGGTGTGACTGAGAAAACGGATTAGTCCATCAATCAATCAGCGAACGCAGTGAGCGAATCAATCGACGGCACAGCCGGCGGCAAGGTCACGGCACGTGACCGCGCAGCGAGCTTCGCGAGCGAAGGGGGACAGCATCGCTGTCCCTATTCTTTATCGGCGGCGTAGCCGGCGGCAAGGACACGGTACGTGGCCGCGCAGCGAGCTTCGCGAGCGAAGAGGACGGCATCGCCGTCCCTATATCTTTATAGTATATTTCTCTATTAATTGGTTTCACCAAAATGGGTATTGCGCAAGCTTCTGAACAGGCGTTTTTATCAAAAACTCAAAGCAGCCGAATCATCAAAATGGTGAAATTTTTTACCCAAATTGAGGAAGCGCTTCACCAAAATGGAACCGACTAACGGCTGTTGAAAACTTTTTATCCCCAAAATGGTGATTTCCTGTTTTCAGTGGAAAACTCGGTAAGTTAAATTATTTACTTACCAGATTTACAAACAAAAGCAGTTCTTAACCCTAAAACCAGAACAGGTCAGAAGCAAAATTAACTCCTGACCTGCGATTTTTCTGGTGCCCCCGGGCGGATTCGAACCGTCGGCACCCGCTTTAGGAGAGCGGTGCTCTATCCCCTGAGCTACGGAGGCATGTTGTACTAGTGTAGCAGATTTGCGCCGCTACCATGCAGCGCATAGCCACTCTTCGAGATAGTCGTCTGCGACGTTCTTTAATGACTAGTCGTTTAAGAACGTCCCAGGCGACTAGTCGCCTTTATGGAAGAGGCTTTTGATGACGGAGGGGATGCTCTTGGCGCCCTTAGCCGTCACATCGATAAAGTCGGGCGAACGAACGAGCTTGTCCTCGTCAATGTACTTACGCACCGCGCGAAGCGTTTCCTTGTCATTGCGCGTCGAAAACGTAAAGTGGCCATTCTCTTTGGTAAAGATGGCAAAACGCGTAATCTTCTTGGTGCCGCGCAAAACCTCGGCGGCAATATAGTCGACCTCGTCCCACGGGATTTGGATATAATCCTCGGGATTACGCTCGTTATAGTACTCAAACGCCTTATTGCCCACCATCACGTTACCGTGACTGGTAAGCCCCATCAGGCAGGTTGCCGGCGTTGCCAAATCGACCGTGCTGTTCTGAGATTGCGCCATACGCGCCTCGCCCTCCAATAAAAACAATCGGACCGCATCCAGTGTACCCACCGGGTGCGGTCCGTTTCAATGGCTCAAAAGCCCTTGCCTAGCAACTCTCGGTCTTAAGCCGAAGCGTGCTTACATGAAGCCGCAGACGCGACCGATGATGCCGACGGCGAAGAGAGCCAGGATGATGACGATCGGGCTGACCTTCTTCTTGAGGAGCTTGCAGACCAGAAGGGTCAGGCACACGGCGGCAAGGCCGGGGATGAGCTGATCGAGGTTGGCCTGAAGCGTGGTGACCTTCACCGGGTCGAGTGCGTTGGCACCGACAGAGCTGTACATCGTCAATGCCTGCTTGATGCCCTCAGAACCGGCGGGCAGGTTGGCCCAGTCGATATAGGCGCCAGCGGACTGCGTGACCTTGGAGACGACCGGGGTGAAGGAGATGGACACCCAGCGCTCGACCAGGGCGCCGATGATGAACATACCCAGGATGGAAGCACCCTCGGTGACCTTGCCCATCAGACCGCCGGAGAGGTCCTTGGCGATGGAGGAGCCGACCTTGTAGCCAAACTCCTGCGTGTACCACAGGAAGGCGTAACGGATGATGTTCCACGCGAAGAAGAACAGCAGCGGACCGGCGATGCTGCCGGACAGGGCCAGGGAAGCGCCCAGTGCGCCCAGAATCGGGCGAAGGGTGAACCAGAAGGCGGGGTCGCCGACGCCGGCGAGCGGGCCCATCATACCGACCTTGACGCCCTGAATGGCGACGTCGTCAATCGGAGCACCGTTGGCGCGCTCCTCCTCGAGGGCGAGGGTAACGCCAATGACGGGGGCGGAAACATAGGGGTGGGTGTTATAGAACTCCAGGTGGCGCTTAAGAGCGGCAATCTGGTCATCCTTGCTGGTGTAGAGCTTCTTGATCGCAGGGATCATTGCGAAGCACCAGCCGCCGTTCTGCATACGCTCGTAGTTCCACGAGCCCTGAAGGAACTGATGACGGAAGCAAACCTTCTTACGGTCAGCCTTGGTGAGCTGAATCTTGTTCTCTGCCATATGTATCACTCCCCTCCTACTCGTAATCGTTCAGAATGTCGCCGAGCGGGTCACCGGAGCCACCGCCCATGCCGCCACCCTGCTTGGCCAGATCCTTAAGGCCAAGGTAGATGAGGGCAAGGGAGATGCCGATGAGGCCAAGGGCGATCAGCGTGAGCTGAGGGATGGCAGCAAGGACAAAGCCGAGGATGAAGAACGGCCAGGTCTCCTTGGTGGCCATCATGTTGATGACCATGGCGTAACCGACGGAAGCGACCATGCCGCCGCCGACAGCCATGCCGCCGGACAGCCAATCGGGCATAGCGTTAAGCGCGTTGGTAACGGCCTCGGCCGGGATGATGCACAGAAGTACTGCCGGGATGGCGATACGAACACCCTGCATGAGGATGCCGGCGTACTGCCAACGCTCGATGCCGGCGAAGTCGCCCTTCTCGGCGCAGGCGTCCATGCCGTGAACCATAGCGGTAGCCAGGGTACGGCAGATCATGGTCAGGAACAGACCAGCGACCGACAGCGGGACGGCGACGGCGATGGCGGCGGTAACGGCCTTGGCCGAATCGGTGGCGCCACCGTTGAGGGCGAGCACCATGATGATCGAAGAAGCGACCGAGGCCAGAGCGGCGTCAGGCGCGACGGCGGCGCCGACGTTAGCCCAGCCAAGGGCCATCATCTGGAGCGAACCGCCCAGGAGGATGCCCTCCTGAAGGTGACCGGTTACGAGACCGATAAGCGTGCATGCCACGAGCGGCTGATGGAACTGGAACTCATCCAGAATGCCTTCCATACCGGCAAGCAACGCGACAATCGCAACAAGCAGAATAGTGATTGCAGACATGTATCGGACCCTCCTTTACTATGCTTGAGCGGCCAGTTCGGCCTTTGCTTTCTTCAACATGGCGTCGAGATCCTCGGAGGAATCCGAAGGAACCTTGCGGACCTCGAACTTGACGCCCTTGGCCTTGAGAGCCTCGATGGTCTTGACATCGTCATCGCCCATAGCGACAGCGTTGGTGACGACGACCTTGCCCTTGGAGTGGGCCATGGAACCGATGTTGGCTTCCTTGATGTCGACGCCGGCCTCGATGGCCCTGAGCAGATCCTGCGGGTTCTCGAACAGCAGCATCGCCTTGGTGTCGCCAAAGCGCGTGTCCTTGACGACCTCGGCCATCTTCTTGATGGGCACGACGTTGGCGTGGACTCCCGGAGGGGCAGCCTGCTCGATCATGGTCTTGCGGAGCTCGTCGTGAGCAACGCCGTCGGAGACCACGATGATGCGGTTGGGGTTGATCTGCTTGGTCCACGTGGTGGCCACCTGACCATGCAGCAGACGCGTGTCGATACGGACGTGGGCGATCTTGATGTGCCCGTCGCCGATCACCGTTCCCGGAGGAATGGCACCCGCAGGAGCAGCGGCGGCCGCAGCCGGCTTCTTCTCCTCGGGCTCCAGAGACTCGGGCTTGACGCGCACGCCGGCCTTAGCCTCAGTCACGAGATGTTTTGCGATCGCATGTGCAGTGTTCTTTGCGTCAAAGCGCTGCGAATATGCCTCGATGAGCATAGGCAGGTTGACACCGGTGACGATAGCCCAGGAATCGTGGCCCTCGATGAGCCCGCTGATCTGGTTGAACGGCGTGCCGCCCCACAGATCAACGAGGAAGAGCACCTGCTCCTGGTCCTCGAAGGAAGCGATTGCCTCCTCGACCTTGGCACGGAAGTCGTCGGGGCCCATGCTCGGCTCGAGCGAGACCACGGCAACAGACGGCTGATCGCCAAAGACCATCGAGCCCGTCTGCTTGATTCCAGCCGCCAAGTCACCATGGCTAGCAAGAACAATACTTACCATCACATAACCTCCTTTTTGTCTACGTAATTCCTACACGACAGTTATGGAGTATAGCTGCAAATACAGCAGAATTGTTTGAAAAACTGCAAAAGGTAGCATTATTTGTTTAAACGTCTAGGTTTGTTACAAGTTGATTACGTTGCTATTTTTCGACTCATTTCCCACTAAAGCGTCGCTCATCAAGTCATGTATTTTACAGATACAAGCATGCTGTTCATTGATGCCGATTTTAAGCAAGTGCGAATGCGCTTGTACTGCCGCTGTTTTGTTTAAACAGATATGACTTGACTATTTTCGTGGCTTATGTTCTAGCGCAAGTAGTCATTGGGGACGTTCTTGTTTGACTAGCCATGCAAGAACGTCCCCAACGACTAGGGGCTAGACGATGTGGAGGGGGTTGGCGGCGTCGACGGCGTCAGGAGCAGCGGGACCATCAGGGGCAGCGTCTGCCGGATCCTCGTCGGGGGTCTCGATCTGCTTGATCATGACCTCTTGGCCCTGGAGCAGATAGGTATCGCCACTGCCGCAATGGGGGCAGGTCTTGCCGTGCTCGACTGTCGCATAGTCTCGGCCGCACGCCTCGCAATGCGTCACGGCCTCGACGGGCTCCACGATAAGCTCCGCGCCCTGCGTGATGGACTTTTTATCTGCCGCCCAGCGCCAAGCGTCGAGCAGCAAGTCGGGAACGACGCCCGAGACCTCGCCCAGCAGCAGCGTGACGCTCGAAACGCGACGCACGCCATTGGCGCGCGCCACATTCTCGACATCGCGAATGATGTGATAAACAATCCCGAGCTCGTGCACTTTTAATTCCTTCCGCCGTTCTAACGAACGGCGGTCGACTTGACGCTGCGCGAGCCCCAGACGGACGATCTGCCTTTCAATCGTCGGGCATGGGCAAAAGCCCTATGCCCTCCTCTTTCAAGGCACCTCGCCACGCCTGGGACTCGCTCGCTGTCCAACCGTTCTCTGCGCCGTTCTCTTGTTTGTTGCGTTTTTTATTTCTTCCCAAATTTGATTTTGATTGCACGCTTTAAAGCATACTTGCCAAGGCTCGGGAGCTTTTGCTCGTATTTGACCATCGTGGAGCACTCGGGGCGATCGCGATCCAGATGGATGGCATCGAACGCGCACTTGGTGGTGCACAGGCCGCAGCCGATGCACTTGTTGGGGTCGACGATTGAGGCACCGCAGCCAAGGCAACGGGCGGTCTCGGCGCGCACCTGCTCTTCGGTAAAGGTCTCGACGTACTCGCTGAAGGGCGCGGCCTTCTCGCGCTCGTGGTCCACGTGGGCAACCTCACGGCTCGCGTTGTCATAGCTCTCGATCACGACATCGTCGCGGTCGAGCGCGGCGTAGCGGCGCTGGTTGCGGCCGATGGTGAGCGTGGAGCCCGGCTGCACAAAGCGATGGATGGACACGGCGGCCTCGTGACCGGCGGCGATGGCATCGATGGCAAAGCTCGGACCGGTATAGACGTCGCCGCCCACAAAGATGTCGGGTTCGGCGGTCTGGTAGGTCTGGGGATCGGCAAGGGCGCCCTGACCACGGCCAAGCTCCACCTTGGAGCCAGCCAGCAGGTCGCCCCACACGATGGACTGGCCGATGGACATGACCACGCGGTCGGCATCGACGCGGCGCAGGTCGTTCTCGTCGTACTCGGGCGCAAAACGGCCTTCGTCGTCAAAGACACGCGTGCAGCGCTTGAAGGTGATACCGCACACACGACCGGCCTCGTCCAGGTGGACCTCCTTGGGACCCCAACCGCAGCTGATGTGCGCGCCGTCCTCGATGGCCTCGCGACGCTCTTCCTCGCTGGCGGGCATCTGTGCCTCGCTCTCCAGGCAGAACATCTCAACGTGCTCGGAACCCAGACGGCAGGCGTTGCGGGCAACGTCGATGGCCACGTTGCCGCCGCCCACCACGATGGTGCGGCCGGGCAGCGCGTCAATCTTGCCGCTGTTGACCTCGCGCAAAAAGTCGACGGCCACGGTCACACCCTCGGCGTCCTCGCCCGGAATGTCGGCAAGGCGGCCGCCCTGGCAGCCAATAGCCACGTAGAAGGCCTTAAAACCCTGCGTGCGCAGCTCATCGAGCGTCACGTCACGGCCGACTTCCACGCCATAGCGGAACTCGGCACCCATCAGGCGAATGATCTCGACCTCGGCCTCGATAACATCCTTCTGCAGCTTAAAGCTGGGAATGCCGTAGGTGAGCATGCCACCCGGGCGCTCGTTTTTCTCGAACACGACGGGCTTGTAGCCCTTCTCGGCAAGATAGAAAGCGCAGGACAGACCGGCCGGGCCGGCACCGATGATGGCAATCTTCTGGTCGAAGCCGCCAGCGCGCGTCGGCGTCACCACGGGCGGGACGTAGCGGGTCGCAGCGTCCAGATCGCGCTGGGCGATAAACTTCTTGACTTCGTCGATAGCCACGGCGGCGTCCACACGACCGCGGGTGCAGGCATCCTCGCAGCGGCGGTTGCAGATGCTGCCGCAGACGGCGGGGAAGGGGTTGTCCTGCTTGATGAGCTTCAGCGCGTCAAGATATCTGCCCTCGGCGGCCATCTTGATGTAGCCCTGAACGGCGATATGCGCGGGGCACGCGGTCTTGCAGGGCGCGGTGCCGCTGTCATAGCAGTTCTTCATGTTGTTGTCGCGGTAGTCCTCATCCCACTTGTCGGGACCCCAGTGGTTGTCGTCGGGCAGCTCGTGCTTCGGATACTCGACGGGGCCGTTCTTGGTGCAGAGCTTCTGGCCGAGCTTGGCCGCGCCTGCGGGACATACCTCGACGCACTTGCCGCATGCAACGCAGTTTTCCTTGTCGACATGCGCGATGTACGCGCTGCGGGACATGTTCGGCGTGTTGAAGAGCTGGGAGGTGCGCAGAGCGTAGCATACGCCGGGCGCGCAGTTGCAGATGGCGAATATCTTGTCCTCGCCGTCGATATTGGTTATCTGATGGACATAGCCCTCGTCTTCAGCGCGCTGGAGTACCTCCATGACCTCCTCATAGGTTGCCTCGTGACCGTCCTTGCCGGTCTCGATGGAGTACTTTGCGCAGTCGCCGACGGCGATGCACCAGAGGTCGGCGAGGTCGCCGCTGCCTTCACCGCGCACGGTCTGAGAGCGGCGGCAGGAGCAAACGCCGATTGCGTATGTATCGTATTTCTTCAGCCAGTGGGAGAGATGCTCAATACTGACGGACTGGGAGTCGGCAGGTATCGCCTTTTCGACGGGGACGACGTGCATACCGATACCGGCGCCGCCGAGCGGAACCATGGGAGTGACCTTTTCAAGGGGGAGACGAGACATGCGCTCAAAGAAGTCGCACACCTCGGGGTGCTCGTCGACAAAGTCCTTGCGCATGTTAAAAAATTCTGCGGCGCCGGGGACAAAGAGCGGGAGAAGGTACTGCTTTTTGTGCTGCGGGTTTTCCCAGTTGTACTCAAGAAGACCGATGCAGCTCATTTCCTGAAGCTTATCCTCAAGCGCTTTCGTGTCGCTGCGGCCTGCCGCTTTGGCGATCTCCTCAAGAGTCATGGGGACGCGCTGTTTCATGCTCAATGCTATATCGACCATCTCATCGTCGAGAACGTTTACAAGACCCCAGTATTCGGGACAGTCCTCGGTGAGCTTTTCAAGGCCGAGCTTATAGGGGACGCGGTCGGTCATTTTTTTACCGAGCTTAAAGAGCTTTTCTTTGTTAGTTACCATATATTACTCCTTTCCTTGGAGCGTGAAACCTGCTGCTCCGTTACTGTCAAGAATATCACACAACCCGACAAAAGTCACGCAAAATTAACCAGATTCGGTGGAAATTTTGTGGAATTATACATAACTGCAATAGTGTATAAAAACGCGGCGTATATACGCCGCGTGATCTCAAATATTCTACTTGCTTCCGCATTGACGGCCGGTGTGATCGATGGTGTATTCGCCGGTCAGGAGTATCTGCGATATCGGGACTATCGTGTAGCCGTCGGCGAGCAGAGACTCGATTATCCCTGGCAGTGCCTCCGGAGTGTGCTTCGCGGCGTTGTGGAACAGCACGATGCTGCCCGGCTGCACTCGCTTGAGCACGCGCTCGCTTATTTCGGACGCGCTGATGTCCTTCCAGTCCAGACTGTCAACGTCCCACTGTATCGCCGTCATGCCCATGCTGTTGACCGCCGAGATGACGTGGTCGTCATATTCGCCGTAGGGGCAGCGGAACAGCGTCGGACGCACGCCGGTTATGGCCTCAATCTTGTCGTTGCAGCTTGAGATATCCGAAACAATGTCGTTCGCGGAGAGCTTCGAGAAATGCGCGTGGCTCGTCGAGTGGTTCATGACCTCGTTGCCGTTGTCGGCCAGCGCTTTGACGGACTCCGGATATTTATCCACCCAGTCGCCGACAAGGAAGAACGTGGCGTTTACCTCGTACTTATTCAGAATGTCGATAAGCTGCTGGGTGTCCTCGTTGCCCCATGCGGCGTCGAAGGACAGCGCGACGACCTTGTCGCTGCGCTCCACGCAGTATACCGGCAGTTGGCGCGTCGTGGCGGAAGCGCCGATTATCGCGGGATTGTTCACCGTCCAGAATATAAGCACGACCGCCAGCGCCAGAGCCGCGCCGGATAATATGCGGCTGTGCTTTCGGACAAAACCTCGTATGTCGATCAAGCTCATCACCCCTTTGTGTACAATCTATGCTCATCCCCGAGCGGGTAGTATAGCGATTTTCGGCGAAGAACGGCGGCGGTTAATATCTTAATAATTCCTAATAATTCTTGATTTTCCACAATTATCAAAACTTTTTTGATATAATCATGCTGTACCTAACCGCGAAACATACAGAAATGAGGTGTAAATATGAAACATAAACGAACTGCTGCAATGCTGCTTGCCGTCGTGCTGCTGCTCACGCTGTGCGCCTGCGGCAAGAGCGCGGCGCCGGATGTGACACCTGCGCCTGAACCATCCGCCGAGTCCGCCGAGACGCTGAACTACGATGTGCCCTGCGCCGTCACGGCGACCAACGTGTACCCGTTTGAGGGCGGCTGGAACATAAAGGATCTGGCACGCATCGGGAACACGCTGCTTCTCGCCGCGTCGCAGAGCGGGAATTACCGCGCCGCGCTGGCCGATTATACCGTCTCTGACGACGGCACGGTCAGTCTCTCACCTGTGCGCGAGCTGAGCATACCCGACCTGACCGGCAGGGGAATGCCGTATATCTCCTGTGTCTCCGCGGGGGAAGACGGCTGCTTCTACGTCGTTTCCGCGGAGCTGCCGAAGGCGTATTTCAGTGATGGTGCCTTGACCACTAACGACGGCTACACCGGCGAATACACCATATGCAGCTTCTCACCGGCGGGCGAACTGCTCGGCACCATCGAGCTGCATGACTGGGAGAACGGCGGGATAACCAGACTTGCCGCGCTCTCGGACGGAAGGCTGCTCGTGTACAGCGTCGATTTCATTGACATGAACAACTATGCGGAACGGAATTACTACATAGCCGCTCTTTCCGCCGACGGCAGCGTCAAGGCCGCCGAAACGCTTGACTCCGGCCTGTTCGGCTCCAAGGCAATCGGGGATAAATTCTACGGTATGTTCGCAAGCCTTGACGCGTCGAACGAGTATGTTGCCATCGATCCGGATACCGCTGAGGTCTTGCCGATAGCGGGGCAGGAGAACCTGCCGCATGACTATCCGATCAGCTGGATCGAATCCTGTGACGAGGGCAGCGAGTGGATAGTCCTGATCGGTAGCGATTTTTACAGCATAGACCCCGAAGCAGGCAGCGCGGAGCTGGTGCTGTCATACGACGAGTTTGCGCAAAGCTCGCTTCGGATCGACGCGCTGTCAATGCTTGGCGACGGGCTGTATGCCGTGGCCAATGGCGGCGACGCGCTGGTGCTGCTCCGCCGCGCGCCGATAGACAGCAGTGGGCGGCAGATCGTGAAGGTGGCCTGCTGCGATGCGGGGTTCACGGCAAATCCCGCGGTGCTCGCGCTCAACAGTACCGACGATAAATATTTTTATGTGATGACTGAGACCACGAAGCAGGAGCTGGCGCTGCGGCTCACCGCGGGCGATGCGCCTGATCTCGTGCTGATGTCTTCAAGCTATCTTGATGAGGCGGGCGACATGGTGAACACGGCCTCGAACGTCTTTGATGATCTCTATCCGTATCTCGACGCCGATCCGGAGCTTGGGCGCGACAGCTTCCTGCCGAACATGCTCGACGGACTCACAACGAACGGCGAGCTGCATGCGCTGTATAACTCGACCGAGATAATCTCTCTTTCCGCGCTTGAAAAATACGTCGGCGACGGGAAGAACCTGAGCATCGACGACTACCGCCGCATCATCGCGGAAAATGACGAGCTGGCCGCGATGTTCGGCCCGTGGATGACCAAGAGCAACTTACTCGGCTGGATATGCTCCACCTGCATCAACGACTATGTTGATTACGCCAACGGCACCTGCGACTTCAACAATGACAGCTTCAAAGCGCTGCTTGAGTGGTGCAGCGAGATGAATCCGGACTACGAGGGCGAAGTGATGCCGGAGGGCTACGCGACATACAGTGAGGATGAGGCACTGCTGCATCCGAATGATTACATGAACATCGGTACTCTGGCAAACTCCATGTACCCGATCAACGTCGGCTTCCCCAGCGGAGCGGGCAACGGCAGCTATTATTCCTGCGTCTATGCCATGGGCATGGCGATGCCAGCGGCGGCGGAGAATAAGGACGGCGCGTGGAATTTCATCCGCAGTCAGCTCGTGCTACAGGCGCAGACGTGGTCGGAGGACGCTATTGCGAGCCTGCCCGTGAATATGGAGGCCATGCAGCGTGTCATAGACGCCATAGCCGTGAACGACCCCGCGCAGGCGGCGCGTCTTACGGAACTGCTGAACGGCATCACGACCGTTATCAGCGGCAGCGATGTCGCCATCCGCGAGACGATAATCGACTGCGCCAAGGCATACTTCAACGGCGACCGCAGCCTCGACGATACTGCCGCCGCGATACAGGATAAGCTGAGCCTGTATATGGCCGAGCGGTACGGCTGGTAGCCGAAAGCGCATGTAATAGAACATCCACCGGCATTATGAGCCGGTGGATGTTTTGCTGATGGCATTAGTTGACAATGCGCGGGAAACGGTTATAATTGAAGCGAGGTGGAGCTGCGGATTAGAGCGAAATATTTGGGCAAGACGGAGTTCCTTGTCCTTACGAACGGGAAGGTATATGAGGTGCTGTCCGTTGAAAGGGACTGGTACAGAATAGTTGACGACAGCGGGGAGGATTATCTGTATCCGCCGGAGCTGTTTGAGCTTGTGAATGATTGAGAGGCGAAGACGGTGGAGGAAACCGGACAGTGGGAATGTCCATTTTACCATAGAGTCGTTGGCGAAGACGAGTGTTATGACCTGCATCTGGTCGCAATGCGGATGTTTGAAGCACCCGAAATCGTCAGGGAAGAGGATTGCGGTTCGCTGAACGCAATGTGCGAAGAGTGCAAAAAATATCTTAAGAAACCTCTGAATTAATCTGGATTAGCATAGAGACGGGGGATATGGTATAATAAC
>CAJLJQ010000004.1:0-43330 GCA_905207015.1 uncultured Collinsella sp.
CGACAGACGTATTTGTCGATTTTTACTTGACGGAACACAGCCGGCCTGTTCGCCGGCGAGGCCAAGACCGACGAGCGCGACGCCGAGGTGATCGCGCGGACCGCCCTGGGCGTGCCGGACTCCCTGTCGGGGGTCCCGGGCCGCGGCGAGGCCCTCGAGGCCGCCCGCGCCCTCTCCTCCCAGCGCGACCACGTCGTCGCCTGCGCGACCAGGGACAAGAACCGCCTGCGCGCGGTGCTGCTCGAGTCCTGCCCGGCCCTCGAGGCCGCGGTCGACCTGTCGGACCGGCGGTGGCTGGAGCTGCTCGCCGGGTTCGGCGGGGCGTGGGGGATCGCCCGCTCCGGGGCCGGGGGCCCGCGGGCCGAGGCCGCCGGGGAGGCCGCGGCCGCCTCCACCGCGCCCCCGCCGGCGCTCGTCGAGGCCGAGAACAGGCAGGTCAGGTTCCTGGTGTTAGCGTCAATATATTTTTCACCATTTTCACCAACGTATTTTCGCCAATCGCGCCAACGCGGATGCGCCGGATTCGCCAACGCGGATGCGCCGCTTTCGGCGTCTAGGCTCCCTCCTCCTTCCCGTCCTCACCGCCGATGGATACGTCCTTCAGGCGGTACGACCGTCCCGTTATCTTGATCATCGCGCAATGGTGGCAAAGCCTGTCGGCCACCGCCGAGGCCGTGACGTTGCTGCCGAACACGTCGCCCCACCTGCCCACCGGCACGTTGGTCGTGACGATGGTCGACCGCTTTAGCGCGTAGCGCCTGTTGACCAGCTGGAACAGCAGGTCGGCGCCCTCCTTGCCGATATCGAGGTAGCCGAGCTCGTCTATTATCAGCAGGCTGCAGTGCTCGTAGAACCGCATCCTGCGCGCCAGCGCCTCCTTCGCCGAGGCGTGCTTGAGGTCCTCGACCAGCCTCGAGCAGTCGGCGAAGTACACCTGCTTGCGGGCCATCACCGCCTCGTGGCCTATGGCTATCGACAGGTGGGTCTTGCCGACGCCCGGGCTGCCGACGAGCACGACGTTGTCGCCGCGGTCGATGAACTCGAGCGTGGCCAGCTGCTCGACCAGCCCGCGCGGCACGCTCGGCTGGAAGCCCCAGTCGAAGTCGGCCAGCGTCTTTATGTAGGGGAAGTTGGCCATCCTCGTGCGGCGCTCGTCGTCGGCGCGCCGCTTGAGGGCTATCTGGGCGTCGGTGAGCTCGAGCATGGCGTCGACCAGGCCCTTCCTCCCGTCGGCGACGAGCCTGACGTACTCGGGCACCGACGACGCCATGCCCTCGAGCCCCAGCGCCTCGAGGTTGGCCGCCAGGCGGTTGAGGGGGCTGGCCTGCACGGCGGCGCTCACAGCGAGCCCCCTATCGAGTCGAGCAGGCCGAGGTTGGCCGCGGCGGCCGCCTCGATGTCGCCGGCGGCGTCGCCGAACCACCGCTTGCCGGCCATGGCCTCGGCGTAGTGCGCCGGGTCGTAGGCCGGCCCGCCCGCCACGTGCGTGGCCACCAGCTCGCCGCCGACGTAGCAGTCCATCGCGCCGCCGGGCATGCAGACGATGCGGGCGGGCCTGCCGATGCAGCGCCTGGGCACCGACATGGGCTCGCCGTGCGCGCTCACCAGCATCGTGGCCGGCACCCTGGCCACGCGCACCACGTCGCCCATCGCCTCCTCGAGGGCGCGCAGGTTGCCGACGGGCAGCAGCGCGTCCTTCTCCTCCATGAACAGCGCGGAGGGCGGCAGCCCCGTGGTCTCGTTGGGCTCGGAGTTGCTGGCGTCCTCGATCCGCGCGACGATCTCGTCGATGTCGTCCCAGCCGTCGAAGTCGCCCTGGTAGGCCATGAGCCGCGACAGGAAGCGGTTCGACGACTCGACCTTGCCCTTCGTCTGGGGGCTGCGCGGGCGGCACAGCTTCAGCTCGAAGCCGGCGGCCTTGGCGAACTCGTACGCGCGCTGGACCTTGAGGCGCCGGCCGCCCTTGACCGTCACCAGGGCGGACATGTTGTCCGTGACCCACTCGCGCGGCACGCCGCCGAGCCTCGCGATCGTGGCGTACATGCACCTGACCAGGTCGTCGGTCGTCCTGGTCCTCGACCGGATGAATATGTGCCTGCGGGAATGGCCCAGCGTCGCCGCGAACACGTTGAACTCGAACAGCTCGCCGTCGCGGTTCGCCATCTTGACGGACTCCTTCCAGTCGAACTGCAGCTGCAGTCCGGGCGGCGTCTCGAAGCGCGGGTGCGGCTCCGGGCCGCCGGAGGCCCCGACGGCGATGCCGTTCTTGCGCATGAACTGGGTGAAGGCGTTGTAGCCGGCCAGGTCCTCGCCGGGATACCTGTGCAGCAGCCACTCGTGGATGCCCTTCTTGGTGACTCCCGGCAGCTGCGCCTTGGCGGCCACCTCCTCTATGTGCGCGTCGAACGAGCCCGCCCTGTCGCCGCGCCCGTCGTGGGGCCGCCCGCCCTCGGCCCTCCAGTACGACGCCACGGTGTGCCTGTCCTTGCCGTAGCGCTTCGCTATGTCGCTGAAGTTGGGCTTTATGCCCGCTTCCCTGTACATGTCCAACTCTCCGATCAGGTTCTTCTCCGCCACGGCCCGCTCCTCCCGAAAGCATCGTTCGCTCGTCGATCGAAGCGTAAGCCCCGGCGTTGGTGGAAATGGTGAAAATGCGTTGGCGCAAATGGCGGGACTGCGTTGGCATGATTGGTTATTGAGCGTTGGTCAAAATGGTTGTTTTTACAGTAGCGCTAACACCTGGCCGCCCGGATATCGGAGGCCCTCGACGAGGCCGGGGCCCTCGAGGCCGAGACGGCGGCGCTGCTCGAGGGCGACGAGACCTACGCGTGCCTGCTCACCGTGCCCGGCATCGGCCCGAGGACCGCGGCGCAGCTCGCGGTGTCGGTCGACATCGCGAGGTTCCCGGACCACGACCACCTGGCCTCGTACTGCGGCATAGCCCCGAGGGTGAGGAGCTCCGGAACGTCGGTGAGGTCGGTCAGGGCGTCCAGGCGCGGCGACGCGAGGCTCAAGTCCCTGCTGATCTTCTCGTGCAACAGCCTGGTGAGGTCCTCGGGGCGCTACGGCGAGTACTACCGGGCCTGCAGGGCGCGGGGCATGGGGCACGGGCGGGCGCTCAAGGCCGTCGCGAGGAAGCGGCTCAGGGCGATATACGCCGTGATGCGCGACCGGGTGCCCTACCGGGAGTAGCCCCGACGGTTGACAAAACTATAGGAACACCCAATGACTAGATTGAAAAGCTGTACGTCAGCATCCAAAGATGTCGGAAAATGTCGACTTTGGATGCTGGCGTACATGTTTGGTTCGTATGGGTTCGGCTCGGTTGGCGCGAACTGGCCGCAGTGCGCGTGCTAGAGCAGGTTCTTCTGCACCCACGCGATGATGTCGCCCGACTCGTAGAGCGGCGCGCCGTCAATGAACAGGCAGGGAACCTGGCGTTTTCCGCCGACGGCGATGAGCGTCTGCTCGGCATCGGGGTCAGTCGAGATATTGCGTTCGGGAATGGTCACGCCGTTATCGGCCAAAAAGCGCTTGACCTTTATGCAATACGGGCAGCCAGTCATAACGTAGAGCGCGAGTTCATGATCAGTAGCCATGGTGTCTCCAATCGGTTGCGGTTTTGATTGAAATACCCAAAGCCGCCGCAATCTATGCGCGGGCCAGCGACGACTCGATGGCCTGTACCAGAAACGCCGTAGCTCCGGTGCCGCAGGGCTTGTCGTAGTAGTCAACAAAGCGCTGATCGGCAAGATAGCCGTGGGCGAGGCCCAGGTATGCTTCGTCTTGGGGTTCGTGTCCCCAGTTAAGGCCAATCCATCGACGGTGCATTGCGACAAGCTTGCGCGCCTCGCTTCCATCCGGTTCGCCGTCGCCCATGGCGATCGAGAGCTGGCCCAGAATAGCGCGTTCAAGTTCCTTCATGTCGTTCCATGTCTCGGGGTCCATGTCCAGCAGTGCCTCGTTTGCTGCATCGACGGCCTCGTCGCCATAGCGCGCCCGCGCCTCGGCACCGTAGCGCTCCTCGTTTTCCTGCACGGTGCGCCAGCGCTCCAATTGCGGCAGCACGGCGCCCATGAGAGAGACGGCTTCGTCGAGCGACATACCGGTGTTTTGTGCCAGGCGCGGGGCGCAATCCTCAATCATGGCCTCCATCGTGGTCTCGTAGGTGTACTTGCCGTGGTCGTAGCACCACTTGCAGTAATGGTCGGTCGTTGCGCCGTGAGCATCGGTGCCGCAGTCGTCGGGCGTGAGTATCATGCCGCAGCTCTGGCAATAGTGCTCGGGCATTTCGAGCAGGTGGGACAGCGGTTCTCCGGTTATGGCGGCAATGAGCTTCATCATGTCGATGCCCGGCGTGACTTCGCCGCGTTCCCAACGGCTGACGGCTTGGCGTGTGACGAAGAGCTTGGCGGCGAGTTGCTCTTGGGTGAGATTGTTGTCGCGGCGGATGGCGATGAGCTTTTCTGCAAAGGCCATGACGGCTCCTTTCTGCTGTTTGTTGCTTTAAGCATACGCGGCGGCCGGCACCCTTCCAAGCAACCGTTGGTTGCACGACGGGGACCGCGGCGAAGAATTGCGCGCAACACCCCACGCCTCCATGCCGTACAATGACCGGCATGGAACCTATTGCACACATACATACCGACCTGCCGCAGAAGTTCGGCATCCCACGCAACAGCTTTTTGGCGCCCCATCTGCAGGGACGCATCGTCTTTGAGCCGGAATTTGCCTCCAACGCTGCAGTTGAGGGTCTGGACTCCTTCTCTCACCTATGGCTGCTCTGGCGCTTCGAAAACGGAACGCCCGGCGGCACGGCTAAGGACATAGCCGCCGATGCCAAAACGCAGGACAGGTCCGGCACCAACGCAAAATGGTCGAAAACCGTGCGCCCACCGCGTCTGGGTGGAGCCGAACGCGTGGGCGTGTTTGCCACGCGCAGTCCGTTTCGCCCTAATCCCATCGGGCTCACCTGCGTCAAGCTTGATCGTGTCGAGCTCACCGACGATGGTCCCATCATCCATGTGCTGGGGGCCGACCTGCGCGACGGTACGCCCATCTACGACATTAAGCCTTACATTCCGTTTGCGGACTGTCACCCGGATGCGACGGGCGGCTGGATTGAGGACGCGCCATGGCAAGAGCTCGATGTCGAGCTCCCGCAAGCGCTGCGGGACATGGTCCCGGACACAAAGCTCCCCGGCTTGATCGAGGTGCTCCGCCAAGATCCGCGCCGTGCGGGCAGCAAACACGAGCCAAACCGCGTTTACCATTTGGCTTACGCTGGGCTTGACATATCGTTTACGGTCGACGGAACCAGGTTGACGATAACCGCCATCAACGACGCGCGAGACTAACCAGCCATTCGTCCGCACCCGTCAAATTAAGCGCCAAACTCCGCTCCAAAACCGCCCACGCTGGTGGACAATAACGCCTACCGAAACAATCCGCTTTGCACGGGAGCTCAGCATGAAATACGACTTTACCTCGCTTATCGACCGCCACGGTATGGACGCCATCGCCGTTGACTCCTGGGGAGAAATTCCCGACATGGCTCCGAACGCACCCGACGAGGGCTTCGACCGCATCCCCATGTGGGTGGCGGATATGAATTTTGCCACGGTGCCCACGGTTCAGGAACACATCATTCAGCGCGCCCAGCATCCCATGTTTGGCTATTTCAATCCGCGTGACGAGTACTTCGACCGCATCATCGAATGGCAAAGCCGTCGCAACGGCGTTGAGGGCTTGGCGCCGGAGCATATCGGCTACGAAAACGGCGTGCTGGGCGGTGTCGTGTCGACGCTGCGCGCATATGTCCAGCCGGGCGATGCGGTACTGGTCCACAGTCCCACCTACATCGGCTTTACCAAGTCTATCGAAGCCGCGGGCTATCGCATTGTCCACAGCCCGCTTAAGCTCGACGATCGGGGCGTGTGGCGCATGGACTTTGAGGACATGGAGCGAAAGCTCGCCCAAAACCACATCCATGCCGCGGTGTTCTGCTCGCCGCACAATCCCTGCGGCCGCGTATGGGGGCGCGACGAGATCGAACGTGCCATGGACATCTATCGCCAGCACGATTGCGTGGTGATCTCGGATGAGATTTGGTCCGATATCATCCTGCCGGGTCACAAGCATATCCCGACGCAGTCGGTGAGCGAGGATGCCCGCATGCGCACGGTTGCCCTCTATGCGCCCAGCAAGACGTTTAACCTGGCGGGCCTGGTCGGCAGCTACCACATCATCTATAACGAGACGCTGCGCGACCGCGTGTGCGCCGTGTCCAACAAGACGCACTACAACGAGATGAACGTCCTCTCCATGCATGCGCTTATCGGTGCCTACCAGCCGCAAGGCTACGAGTGGGTTGATGAGCTCAATGAGGTCATCGAGGGCAACGTCGACTACTTCTGCAATTACGTGGACAAGCATTTTGCGGGCGTGTCCTATTCGCGTCCGCAGGGCACCTACATGGTGTTTCTGGACTGCACCGAGTGGTGCCGCGAGCATGGCCGCGATATTCAGTGGCTGCTCGACGAGGGGGCGCGCGTGGGCGTGGGGTATCAGGACGGCCGCCCGTTCCACGGGCCCTGCCACATTCGCGTGAATCTGGCACTGCCCCTTTCGCGGGTAAAGGAGGCGTGTGAGCGCCTGGACCGCTACGTTTTTGGGGTATAGGGGGGCGCTCGATTCGAGTGCTGCCCCATGCGCCCACGCCGTCAAAATGCGTGGGCGCATGGGGCGCAGAGGGTAGCGAGCGCGTTTTTCGCATTCGCTACTTTTCCTGAATCTGCTTGCCGCAAAGATGCTCAATTGAAATCTCGTAGAGTTGGACGCCCTTTATGTCTTTGGCGATCTCCTCCTCGACTTCTTCGGCAGAAGGGTAGTACTTAAGCGCGAGCTGACGGACTTTGTCCTCGATAAACGCGGGCGCTTCATCTACCAGGCGACAACGACCAAAGACAACGGTACTCATAACGTAGGGAGCCCAGTCGCCGTCCTTGTACCACTCGTTGCCGTAAACGGTAAAGCAGACTTTATCATCATGCTTGAGTGAATCGACCTTGTGGCCAGCCTTGGCGCCATGGAAATAAATCTTGTCGTGCTCGGCGTCAAAGAAGTAGTTGACGGGAATGGCATAGGGGTAGCCATCATCGCCGTTGACGGCAAAGACGCCGCGCTTGCAGGTAGCGAGCAGTTCGCGCGCTTTCTCGTCGGTGATGGCGCGTTTCTTTCGACGTAAGGGCCTAAACATCGTTGGCTTCCTTTCTACTGCGCATGGTGGTTGAGCACAAACTATAGCGAAACAGCCCCATTTTTCTTGATACAGGCGAGTATGTTTTTGAGCTTGCTAAAGTCGAGCGGTTTGGGCAGATGGGCGTTCATGCCGGCGTCGTGTGCCGCCTTGGCGTCTTCGGCAAAGGCGTTGGCGGTGAGCGCGATGATGGGGATGTCGGCCGCATCGGCCTTTTCGCTCAGGCGGATCGCCCGGGTTGCCTCGTAGCCGTCCATGCCCGGCATCATGATGTCCATCAGGATTGCATCGAAGCTGCCGGCGGGACGACCAACATATAGATCGACCGTTTCGTTGCCGTCGGCGGCGCGAGTCACGACGATGCCTTCGCGTTCGAGCAGAGCTTGGGCAATCTCGGCATTGAGTTCGTTATCTTCTGCCAAAAGGACGTTCATGCCGGCGAGTGAGCAGCTGCTTACCTGCGTGTCTGCACATTCTTTTATCTGAGGGTTCTTGTCGATATCGAGCGGAATCCGGACGTCAAACGTACTCCCCACGCCAACCTCACTCGAAATCTCAATCGTGCCGCCCATCATATCGATGAGCGATTTGACGATAGACATGCCAATGCCGGTTCCTTGGAACTTGCTGCGCGCATCGTCGCCTTCCTGGGCAAACGGCTCGTAAATGTGTGCCAAAAACTCGGATGTCATACCAATGCCGGTATCCGAGACGCTAAAGCAAAACACGGCGTGCTCGTCGTCGACCGGTTTGATGGTCGATGAGAACGTGACGGTGCCTCCGTGCTTGTTGTACTTGATGCTGTTGTCGAGCAGGTTGGCAAGGATCTGCCGAATATGGGTGGGGCTGCCGATCATATATTGGTCGACAGCGTAGGGCTCGCTGGTGTCGAGCATGGTTATGCCGCGGTCCGATGCGCGGAGCTTGCACAGTACGAGCGCATTGTCGCACAGCTCTTTAAGGTTGAATGAT
Source organism: uncultured Collinsella sp. (assembly GCA_905207015.1). Lineage (GTDB taxonomy): Bacteria > Actinomycetota > Coriobacteriia > Coriobacteriales > Coriobacteriaceae > Collinsella. The sequence goes on from CAJLJQ010000004.1 coordinate 8,231, forward strand.
TCGTGCTCGAGCGTCACTTTGCGCTCCTCGATCCTGCCCATCTCGAGGATGTCGTTAATCAGTGACAGCAGGTGATTGGCGGCAACGCGCGCCTTGGCGCGGCTTTCGCGGGCGACCTGCATGTCGCCTTCTCTCAATTCCTCAATTTCGATAAGGCCCAGGATGCCGTTGAGCGGCGTGCGGATGTCGTGGCTCATGCGCGTGAGGAAAGCGGTTTTGGCGGCGTTGGCGGCATCGGCTTTCTGCCGTTCCTCCTGTGCGCGGTAAAGCGACCAGACAAGGATGACGATGCCGGTGAGCAAAATGCAAATGACGACTGCCGCAATGACGATGCGGTTGCGGTAGAGAAGTCGGAACGCATCCGATTCTTGCGCCGAGTACGATGTGGGGAAATAGCTGTTTGCAGAGAGCGATTCACCTGCATTGACGATGCCCTTATTGATGATTCCCAGCAGCTCGGGCTTGCCGCGCGAAATTAAACACGATAGCTGCGCCGTGTTGGTGAGTTCCTGTGTTTCGAAATCCTCGATGTCGTAGATGTCGCGGAGAGTTTCCAGGCGCGTGCTGGGGACAATGATGCAACGTGCCTTCCCCTCATCGAGGGCTTTGAGCACCTCGCCGTCATTCGAATACTCGGTTACCGTTGCGTTCGGAAAGAGACTTTCGAGCTCAAAACGGTTAACGATTGTGCTCTTTGTACAAGCGATGTTCTTAAGGTCGCTGTTCAGGTTTTTGCCACTGTGAATGGCGGTCAGCGAAACCGTTCCCATCGAGTTTGACTGGATGACCCCTGTCTGCTCGGCGAGCCAGTAGTCGCGAAACAACGGCAGGGCGACATCGATGGTCCCGTTGGAAAGGGCTTTGATCATTTGTTTGTTGCTCGAGAGTGCGATTGTTTTGACCGTAATGCCAAACTTGTCGTGCAACGTCGTTGCAAGCGAGGCGAGCGACCCTTCCATCTCGCCGTCGTCATTTTGCGTACAGTAGGGAAGTTGGTTTTTAAGATAGCCGATCGTGATGGTATTGCCGTTTTCTTTGAGCCAGGTGGTCTCGGGGCCGGTGAGCGATGACGAGCCACTGTTTTGGGTCGAGTAACTCGATTTGACTTCCTCGTTATAGCGCGGGTTATCGCGGGCGATGGTCGTCATGGCGGCGTTGATGTCGTTCATCAGATCGGGGCGGCTTTTGGGAACGGCAAAATAGTAGTCGCTCGAGCCTACGTAGAACATGGGTGACGCATCGGGCGACGAAATGGTATCGTTCATGATGACGGCGTCGACCTCGCCGTCTGCAAGCGCCTCAAAGAGGGCACTGCCGGTGTCGATTTCTTTATAGGTGCAGGTGACGCCTTCGTCGGCGAGCCACTGCTGGCCGACGATAGTTTGCATAACGCCAGAGTTACAGCCGATGGTGAGGCCTTGGAGCGCTTGGGGGTCACCCTTGGCCAGATCGTCGCGGTCGGGCCTGGCGTAGATGTAGTAGCGCTCGGTGCCCTCGGGGTTCGAGGAAAAGAGCAGCTTCTGCTCGCGCTCTGCCGAATACGAGATGTTGGGCATGAGGTCGATCTCGCCTGCCTCGAGCATGTCCATAAGCTCGGAGAAGGTGCCGCTAACGTATTCGTATTGCCAGCCCTTTGTGTAATACGAGAGGGTCTGAAGATACTCGTAACCCCATCCCGAAAGTCGCTCGCCCGGCATGCCTTCCTGGAAGCCTTTGTTGTTGACGAGCCAGCCAACGCGGACTGTCTTGACCTGCTGATCGGAGTCGGCGGCAAAGGCGGGGGCGGGCATGATGGTGCTCAGTATGGCGAGTGCGGCAAGCGCGACAGCCAGGGTGCGACGTAGGGCTAAGCGAAGGACGGCAGAAGGTCTCACATGAAATCCTATCGAGTCGAGACAGTATCACACAAGGATACCAGCTCAGCCTGCCTAGTCGGCAGCCGCACCGCTAAACGGTCCCGCCCGGCAGTTGGGACAGTCCCTAACTGCCGGTTGGGTAGTCATTGGGGACGTTCTTAAATGACTAGTCAAACAAGAACGTCCCCAATGACTGGTTCCGTTTGCGGGGGAGGCGTGGGACAATACCGAGCGAATGTGATTGGGCGTCTGGAAAAGGGGTCGCGATGGACAAGTTGAGGACGCTTGCCGACGTGTTGCGCCAGGCTGGCTTTGCACGCATCACGGGCCTGTTTCTCGTCTTCTATCTGCTGTGCTCGACGGCCGTCTGGCTGTCCGAGCCCACGACCCTCACGTTTGGCGACGGCCTCTGGTTTAGCTTTGAGACCGTATCGACGATCGGCTTTGGCGATATCCCGGCCGAAACGCCGGTCGCCCGCGCTATTACCGTCGTCCTGAGCGTCATCAGCATCTTCTACATCGCCATGCTCACGGGTGTGGCGGTGAACTACTGCAATACGCTCATTAAACTGCGCCAAAAGGACACCATGGCGCGCTTTATGGACGATCTTGAGCATTTGGAAGAGCTCGATCGTGACGAGCTCGCTGACCTGTCGCGCCGCGTGCGCGAGTACCGTCGCCGGCAACGATAGAACGGGTGCCGCGCGTCACGACGAGGGGGATTGCATATGAACATCACGGTGTACCTGGGCGCGAGCGTCGGCAACGACCCGGCGTTTCTGCCTGCAGTGCGAGAGCTCGGCACGTGGATTGGCTCCAACGGCCACGCGCTGGTATACGGCGGCTCCAAGTCGGGCCTGATGGGCGCGCTTGCCGATAGCGTGCTCGAGGCGGGTGGACACGTGACGGGTGTTGAGCCGAGCTTTTTTATCGAGGCAGAGTTTCAACACGACGGTATTGACGACCTCATCGTGACGAGTGACATGGCCGAGCGTAAGGCCAAGATGATCGAGCTCGGCGACGCGTTCATCGCTTTCCCGGGCGGTACGGGCACGCTCGAGGAGATTGCCGAGGTCATGTCCGCCGTGTCGTTGGGGCACTTGAGTGCGCCGTGCATCCTGTACAACCTCGGGGGCTACTACAACGATCTTAAGGCGCTGCTCGAGCACATGATTGATAAAGGGCTTTCGAGCCCGAGGCGGCAGCACGGAATCTACTTTGCCGACGATTTGCGCGAGATTGCCTCGATTATCAACGGATAAGTCTTGAGCCTGCCCCACTATGACTCCCAATGGTGCCGTTTGCAGCGCAGACGGTTGGCTCGTTCGGGCAACGCGCGCTCTACAATAAAATGTATCTATGTCGACTTTGACCGCGGGAGGACCCGATGGATAACCTTGCCAAACCCACAAACCGCGCGCTGTTTTTGGTCAGCGTTGCCGTGACCGGTGCACTCGCGGGTGCTGCAGTCTGGCTATTCTTCTTTGCGATGGAGCACGGCATTGATTATTTGTGGACCGAGGTCCCGCATATGCTGGGTGTCTCTTCGCCCGAACTCGCCAGCGGTCCGTTTGGCTTTTTGCCGTACCCGTTTTTTGTCTGCCTGCTGGGCGGCTTGGTGATTGGCCTGTACGAAAAGATGACGGGCGCCAAGACCGACGACCTCAACCAGGTCATGACCAAGGTCAAGCAAGACGGTCGCTACCCGTACGACAATCTGGGCAAGCTGTCGATTGCGGCGCTGCTGCCGTTGCTGTTTGGCGGAAGTATTGGACCGGAGGCCGGCCTGACCGGCGTTATCGCGGGACTGTGCAGCTGGGTCGGCGATCGCATGCGTCGCTTTGGAGCTGAGTTTAGGGAGCTCACGCTGCTGGGCACCCAGGCTGTCCTGACGGCGCTCTTTACCGCGCCCGTGTTTGGCTTTGTGGCGCCGCTCGCCGGAAGTGCTGACGGTCAGGGTGCCAATGACGATGAGTCCGCGTCTGACGAGATCACCATCAAGCTTCCCAAGGCGCAAAAGACCGTGGTCTACGGTATCGCGATCGCTGGCGGTTTGGGCACCTACCTGCTGCTTGGCCAGCTTGTGGGCGGCGGCATGGGTATGCCGAGGTTCGAGGCCGCGCAGGTGGGCAACCTCGAGCTTGCTTGGCTTATTCCCCTGGCGCTCGTCGGCACGGCCTGTGGCTGGCTGTACTTTGTCTCGGGGCACGCGAGCGAGGCGTTGGCCCACGCCATAGGGGAGCGCCCTGTCGTCAAGGCCATGCTGGCCGGTTTGGCGCTCGCTATCTGCGGCACGGTCCTGCCCTACACCATGTTTGCTGGCGAGACGCAGGCCGACGTGCTCATGGAGACCTATATGACCATTCCCGCCGGTGTGCTCATTGCAACTGGTCTTATCAAGGCCATGCTGACGCCCGCCCTCATCAACCTGGGCTGGCGCGGCGGTCACTTCTTCCCCGTTATCTTCTCGGGCGTGAGCCTGGGCTACGGCCTTGCCGTCCTTACGGGCGCCGATCCGGTCTTTTGCGTCGCCGTCTGTACCGCCTCGACGATGGGTGCCGTCATGCGTCAGCCCGTCATGGTCGTGGGCCTGCTGCTCATGTGCTTCCCGCTCAAGGGCATTGTCTGCATGATCATCGCCGCCGTCATCGCGGCAGGCATTCCGCTGCCCAAGCCGCTGCGCAAGTAGCACGATAGCGCGTGCCGGGGATATGCCATTTGTTACGGATTTGCGGGGGGGGGCGATCGCGTCCTTCGTGGATTGAGACTCGCGTGCCTACAGGTCGTGTACTCGATAAACCTTGGTGCTGACGGTGCAGCTGATTGCGCATAGCGCGAGGGCCAGCACGGCAATTCCTGCGCACAGACAGCCCAGAACGGCAGGATCGGGATTTGCCCCGGCAATCGACATGAGCCAGTTGCTGATGGGGTTGGAGGAGCTCAGCGTGGCCATGGTGCCGCAACCAAGCAGGGCAAACAGGCCAACGGATAGGCGCAACGCCTCCATGTGTCCAAATCGAAAGAACAGCGGCTGTGCCAAAAACACCATCATGAGGGAGATAAGCATCGATGCTGCCGAGGCGATTGCGATTTCAAAGACCGTCTGTCCCGTCGAAGGAATGCCCGCGCTGTTGAAGAGCGGGATGGCGACGATACTCAATAGCGTAGCTGCACATGCCATGACGGCGGAGAAGACAATAACGCTCAGGTAGCGTGCGCAGATGATGTCTTTGCGCGAGAAGGGCAGCGTTGCCCGATAACGCTCCCAACCGTTTTGATTGTCGTAACCGGCCAGTGAGTTCATGAATAGGATGGGCGACATGGCACTGACGGCGCAGGCGCCGGCGCTCATGCCGGAGTCGCCACCCGACGTGTTGGCGAGGGTCATCACGATGAATATAAATAAGCCGACGCCCGCAATACTCGGGATAAGCGTGCGAACGATGGCGAGCTCGGACATAATGGCACGTTTCATTTCGAAGCCCCTTTCAGCGTGAGGCGCAGGTAGTCATCAATGGTTGCCCGATCGCAGGGAATCTCGGGAAAGGCCTCGAGCGCTTCGCGACGGTTGGGCACGAGCACGTCCACGCTATAGGCGTGGTGGGCGGCGCGGGCGCCTTCGACGCAAGCCATAAGCTCGGCGGCCTGTGCCTGGGTGCAGTGGGCGATGCCGGCGCGGTCAGTAATGTCCTCGCGCGGCAGGTCAAACACAATCGAGCCGTTATCGATGCAGATGACGCGGTCGGCGGCGCGATCGAGGTCGGACGTAATGTGGCTCGAGAGCAGCACGCTGTGCTGACCGTCGGCGACAAAGGCAAGCAGTTCATCAAGCAGCTCCTCGCGTGCCATGGGATCGAGGCCCGCGGTGGCTTCGTCCAAAACGAGCAGCTTGGCATTGTGGCTGAGTGCACAGGCAAGCTGCAGTTTCATGCCCATGCCGCGGGAGAGGTCCTTGACCTTTGTCTTGGGGTCGAGGCCAAATCGGTCGATGAATCCGGCGAACGTTTTGCGGTCCCACGTGGGGTACGCAGGGCCTACGAGCGCCTCGATTTGGCCCACCTTGAGCGTGGAGGGGAAGGGGCACGTGTCCAGGACAAGGCCTACGCGGGAGCGCAGGTGGCGCTGCGTCTCGTCGGGCGCGTTGGTGTCGCAGCGCTGTCCAAACAGATGCACCTCGCCGGCATCGAGCTTTATAAGCCCGAGCGCGGCACGAATCGTCGTTGTTTTGCCAGCACCGTTGGCACCAACAAAGCCAACGATCTGGCCAGGCTCCACGGTGAGCGTGACATCGCGTAGGGAAAAGCGGTCGCTTACGCGGCGTGAGGCGCCTTTGAGTTCTAGCAAGTTTTGCATGGTATAGCCTTTCTTGCAGATGGCTACTGCATGGTTTCGGGGGCCACAAGGTCGAGCATCTCGTGCAATTTGTCGCGCGTGACGCCCAGGGTTTCGGCCTGCGTAGCGGCCTGCGCAAGCAACTCTTCGATATGGCAGAGCTGGTTTTCGCGCAAGAGTTCCTGGTTTCCCTCGGCGACAAAGCAGCCCTTGCCCTGCACGGTGCAGATAAAGCCGAGCTGTTCCAGGTCGGCATAGGCGCGCTTGGTGGTGATGACGCTCACACCCAGGTCGCTCGCGAGTGCACGGATGCTGGGGAGTTTGGCTCCCGCAGCGAGTGTGCCCGAAAGGATCTGAGCTTTGACCTGCGAGGATATCTGCTCGTAGATGGGCTTGTCGCTCGAATTGGATAGGATAATGTCCACAGCGGCTCCTTAGCTGTTGGGCTACACGTGTATATAACCGGTAAGCACAGTATATATACACTATGCACAGTTACGCAAGAGACAAATTCGGATTGGGCCGGCTACCCAGGCCCCAACTGATGAATTTGTCCTGATAGGTGCCCTATGGCGGGATTTCGCGGCTACAATAGTGCGGTTACAACGACGTAATGCACTCAATGCAAGAAAGGATCCGCATGGCAAGCCTGTCGGATGAAATCTCGTCGCGCCGCACATTCGCGATCATCAGCCACCCGGACGCCGGTAAGACCACGCTTACCGAGAAGCTGCTGCTCTATACCGGCAGCATCCAGACCGCCGGCTCGGTCAAGGGCAAGAGCTCGGCCAAGCATGCCGTCTCGGACTGGATGGACATCGAGAAGGAGCGCGGTATTTCCGTTACCTCCTCGGTGCTGCAGTTCACCTACAACGGCGCCTGCGTCAACATCCTCGATACCCCCGGCCACCAGGACTTCTCGGAGGATACCTACCGTACCCTTATGGCCGCCGACGCCGCAGTCATGGTCATCGACGCCGCAAAGGGCGTCGAGGCCCAGACCAAAAAGCTCTTTAAGGTCTGTACGCTGCGCCATATTCCCATCTTTACCTTTGTGAACAAGCTCGACCACGAGGCTCGCGATCCCTTTGAGCTCATGGAAGAGATCGAGAATGTTCTGGGGATCAATACGTATCCCATGAACTGGCCGATCGGCAGCGGCCGCAACTTCCGCGGCGTGTTCGATCGCCAGACCCGTCGCGTTATCGCCTTTGAGGGCGACGGTCATGCCAACGCCACCAAGAAGGTCGCCGAGGTCGAGGCCGAGTTGGGCGATCCCGCCATGGATGAGCTCATTGGCGAGGAGAACCATAAGAACCTGATGGACGATATCGAGCTGCTCGATGGTGCCGGCGACGAGCTCGATTTGGATGCCGTGGCCTGCGGCAAGCTGAGCCCGGCGTTCTTTGGCTCGGCGCTCACCAACTTTGGTGTGGAGCCCTTCCTTAAAGAGTTCCTGCGTCTGGCCCCGACGCCGCGCGCCTATACCGATACACTCACCAGCGAGCCGGTCGCGCCCGCCGAGAACGACTTTAGCGGCTTCGTGTTTAAGATCCAGGCCAACATGGACAAGAACCACCGCGACCGCATCGCCTTTGTGCGCATTTGCTCGGGCAAGTTCGAGCGCGGCATGGATGCCTTCCATGTGCAGGGCAATCGCAAGCTCAAGCTGGCTACGGGCACCTCGATGATGGCCGATGACCGTGCCATCGTGGACGAGGCGTACGCGGGCGATATCGTGGGCCTGTTCGATCCGGGTATCTTTAGCATCGGCGACACCGTGTGCTCTGGCAAGCGCCACGTGCAGTATCCGCAGATCCCGACGTTTGCCCCCGAGATGTTCGCTCGCATTACGCAGGTCGACACGCTCAAGCGCAAGCAGTTCGTTAAGGGTATGGAGGAGCTTGCCCAGGAGGGTGCCATCCAGATTTTCCGCGAGCTGGGTGCCGGCATGGAGAGCGTCATCGTGGGCGTGGTCGGCGTGCTGCAGTTTGAGGTACTCGAGCGCCGCCTTAAGGCCGAGTACCGTGTTGAGGTTCGTCGCCAGCCGCTGCCCTATACGGACATCCGCTGGATCCAGAACGACCCCGACACCATCGATATCCCGGCCCTTTCGCTCACGCGCGACACCCTGCGCGTCGAGGACATGCGCGGCGGCAAGCTGCTGCTGTTCACGAGCCCGTGGAACGTGGACTGGGCGACCGACCACAACCCCGACCTTGTCCTGTCGGAGTTTGGCAACGTAACGTTTTAGTGCGCCGGCGCGGTGGTCCTGCGGGGCTGCCGCGCCGTTTGCTTGCCTGATGCCGTGTGAGCGGCTATCATACCCACCGTCGCCTCAAGACCGTGGCGGCCGAGCAGTTCGGGTCCGATATCCTGCTCGTTAAACCTAAAACCAAAGGAGTACATAATGATCAAGAAGGTCATGGAGGACTACAAGGTCCTGTTGCGGAGCATTCCCGCGGCAACGGTTTCGCTGTTTATCGTGAGCGTTATCATGATGAACCTGCTGGCCAACAAAGAGCTTATCAGCCTGCCATATCTGGCACTCGATTGCGGCTTTGTGGTGAGCTGGGTCTCGTTTTTGTGCCAGGACATGATCTGCAAGCGTTTTGGCGCCAAGGCATCCATCAAAATCTCTATCCTCGCGCTGGCGGTCAACCTGGCCGTAAGCCTGTGCTTTTGGCTGTGCTCGCTCACGCCGGGCATGTGGGGTGCTTACTACGACACGGGCATGATCGAGGTCAACACTGCCCTTAACGCCACCATCGGCGGCACCTGGTACGTGGTGTTTGGATCTTCGCTCGCCATGCTCGTTTCTGCCGTGGTCAACTCCACGCTCAACCAGTCGCTCGGCCGTATGCTCAAAAAGAATAACTTTGCGAGCTTTGCCTTCCGCTCCTATGTGTCTACGGGTGTTGGCCAGTTTATCGACAACCTGGTCTTTGCCATTGTGGTGAGCCACACGTTCTTTGGCTGGACCTGGGTGCAGGTTCTTATGTGCTCGCTGACTGGCGCCGTCGCCGAGCTGCTGTGCGAGGTCTTCCTGAGCCCCGTGGGCTACAAGGTCGTGCGTGGCTGGGAGCGCGAGAATGTGGGCGCCGAGTACCTCGAGCGTCACGCAACCGCCTAAGGAGCAAGTATGCGGGTTTTGATCACGGGTGCCTCGGGCGGTATCGGAGCCGCGTGCGTGCAGCGTTTTTTGGACGAGGGCCACGAGGTCGTGGGCTTTGATTTGCTGCCGGCGGCGATCGAACACGAGCGCTACCGCCATCTGATCGTCGATGTCCGCGAGCCGGACTCGTTTCCAGGCGAGCTTGAACCCCAGGTGATCGTGAATGTTGCCGGTACGCAGGACTCGGCTGACGATATTGCCGCCAACCTGTGCGGCACCATCAACGTGACCGAGCGCTACGCCTTTGTGGGGGAGGGGCTTGCCGCCAAGCCGGCGCCGGCCATTACATCCGTGGTTAATGTGGGGTCGGCGAGCGGGCATACGGGATCGGAGTTTCCCGCCTATGCCGCCAGCAAGGGCGGCATTATCGCCTACACCAAGAACCTTGCAAACCGCCTGGCGCCGCAGGCCATCGCCAACAGTGTGGACCCGGGTGGCGTGATCACGCCGCTCAATCGTTGCGTGATGGAAGATGAGCGCCTGTGGAACCAGATTATGGAGCTCACGCCGCTTAAGCGCTGGGCCACTGCCCAAGAGATCGCCGAGTGGATCTACTTCGTGGGCGTGACCAACCGGTTTATGACCGGGCAGAGTCTGCTGATCGATGGCGGAGAGGCCGGCCGCACCCAATTTATCTGGCCTGAATAACAAAACGCGCCCGATGGCAAGGTTGCCTCGGGCGCGTTTTGCATCATTAATTGCTAACTTTAGCTGGGTATTATCTCTGTAAAGTGCCTTTGAGCTGGTAGACTAAACCCCGAAATATAAAAGGGGGCATATTGGGGCTGTTCGGTTCACACGAGAAGCGCGACGCGGACCGAGCGCGTCGGCTGTTTGAAGAGGCGCTTGCGCAGCAAGGGCCCAACGTTGCGCTGGTCTTGCGCGCTAGCGACTGTCTTCCGCTCTATATCACCCCAAATTTTGAACGCATCTTTGGTGTATCGCCCGATCGTATTGGCGACGACATCGAGACGCTGTACCGCTTTATTCCCGATAGCGACCGTGTTCGCATACAGCGACAGGTGAGGGACTGGGACCACGCGACTCCGCTGAATCTCCTGTGCTCCTACCATGCGGCCCGTGGAGAAAAATCGCAGCTCAGCATTAGGTTTACGATTGCGCTCATTCAAGACGGCACGCAGTACCTGGTTTCTGCAGTCGATGTAACGACCGAAAACGAGCGTATCGCCAAGGCAGAGTCCGAGCGCGATCGCGCCATCGAGACCGCCAACGCACGTACAGACTATATGAACCAGATGAGCCACGAGATCCGCACGCCGCTCAATGGCATCGAGGGCATGATTTCGCTTGCCCGCGAGCATCATGCGGATGAGTCTCGCCTGATGGATGACTTGTCTCGTGCCTCGCAGCTTTCGGCCTACCTGCTTTCGCTTATCAACGACATGCTCGACATGAGCCGCCTCAACAGCGGGCGCGTGCGCCTTGACGATGCGCCGTTTGATATGCGTCTGTTTGCCGACGAGATCGAGCGCATGTTTAGCTCGCAGGCAGCCGACAAAGGGCTTACGTACTCGGTCAATCTGGAGGACTGCGAAAACGTTTTTGTCGTGGGCGATCGCATGCGCCTGTCGCAGGCTGTCATCAACTTTATCTCCAATGCGGTCAAGTTTACCGAGCGGGGCGGCAGCGTTACCGTAACCCTGCGCGAGATGTACCGGACAGACGACGGCGTGAGCTATATGCTGCGCGTGCGCGACACGGGCAAGGGCATGGATCCGCGCTATGTCAGCAAGATCTTTAAGCCGTTTGAGCAGGAAGACCGCACCATTGCGCGTCGCTACGGCGGAACGGGTCTGGGCATGGCCATTACGAGTGCGCTCGTCGACCTGATGGACGGCGAGATCATCGTCGATACCGAGCCCGGTCGCGGCTCAACGTTTTCGGCCTACATCCCGTTGCGACTGGCCACGCCGGAGCAGATCGAAGACCTTAAGCTCAAGGAGCAGACGCTCGAGACGGCGCCCGATTCCATTGGGTCTTCGTTTACCTACCAGTTTGAGGGCAAGCGATTCCTGCTGGCTGAGGATAACGAGATCAATGCCATGATCGCAATTGAGCTGCTGGCAAGACGAGGCGCGGCGGTCGAGCGTGCCGAGAATGGCCAGGCGGTCGTCGAGCGATTTCGGAGCATGCCCGCGGGCACGTACGACGCGATCCTCATGGACATTCAGATGCCCGTGCTTAACGGCTGGGAGGCGGCGGAGCAGATTCGAGGGCTCGATCGTGAGGACGCCGCCGCCATTCCCATCATTGCGCTTTCCGCCAATGACTACACCGAGGACGTTGAGCGCTCGCGTGCCGCGGGCATGAACGGACATGTGGGCAAACCCATCGACCTGAATGTTTTGAAAGCACAGCTGGCGGCCGCGACGGCCGAGGCAGCTTATCGAGGAAATGAGTAACCGTGATCGTCGAACAGTCCAACAGTATCATTAACGAAGTGGGCCGCGCCCTGCTGGGTAAGCGCGAGGTGATTGAGAAGGCCCTCATGGCCATCTATGCCGGTGGCCATATCCTGCTGGAGGATGTGCCCGGTACCGGCAAGACGACGCTGGCCCTGGCTCTTTCGCGTGCACTGGGTCTGGACTTTAAGCGCGTGCAATTTACGCCCGATACGCTGCCCTCGGACATTACGGGCTTTACGATGTTCGACCGCGACGCCGGCGTGTTTCGCTTTGTGTGGGGCGCCGTCAACTGCAACATGCTGCTGGGCGACGAGATCAACCGTACCAGCGCAAAGACGCAGTCGGCCCTGCTCGAGGTTATGGAAGAGCGCGCGGTGACGATCGACGGGCAGACGCATCAGGTCCCGCGTCCCTTTGTGTGCATCGCAACCGAGAACCCGGTGGGCTCGGCGGGCACGCAGCCGCTGCCCGATAGCCAGCTCGACCGCTTTATGGTTCGTCTGTCTGTTGGCTATCCGTCGCGCCAGGACCAGATCGATATCCTCAAGGCCCGTCGCTATGCCAACCCGCTCGATGACATCAAGCCCATGGTTGCCTGCGATGACCTGCTCGATATCCAAAACTACTTGGGCAATGTTCAGGTTGCCGACACGGTGCTGGATTATATCGTCCGCCTGTGCGAGGAGACCCGCAATGACGGTCTTGTTGAGCTGGGCGTGAGCCCCCGCGGCATTATCGCGCTCACGCGCATGGCGCGCGCCTGCGCGTTGATTCGTGAGCGCGACTATGTGGTGCCCGAGGACGTGCGCGAGGTATTTAAGGCTGTTTGCGCCCACCGTCTCGTTTTACGCCCCCAGGCCCGTATTGAATCGATTGGCGCCGCCGACGTCCTCGACCGCATCCTCGCTGCCGTTCCCGCCCCGTCTATGGGTCAGGTTCGCGGCCGCTCGTAGCGGATCGTTTACCTTTTGCGTCCTACGTTACGCCCATGATTGCCAACAAGATTACCTATATCGCGTCCGTCGCGCTCCTGCTCGCCACGTTCGTGTTTACCGCCAATGCGGCTGCGCTTGCTGCTGCCGCGGCGTTGATCGCCATGCCCGTGATTACGGTGGCGGCGTGCCGTTCGAGCGTTGCCTTGCTTAAGCTTAGCTTTGAGCTTCCTCGGTCGTGTGTTGTAAACGCGCCTCTTGTATTGCGCATCACACTGGATCGCCCGCTTATGTTTCGCGGTCGTATGGAGCTGTCGTTTTCGGTTTATAACCAGCTGACGGGAGCGCGGACAGTCTATCCCGTAAGTCTTGCCCCCGCGACGGGCAGGCCCGCTTTGTTTGAGCTGGAGCTCGATTCGACCGTCTGCGGTGCGCACACGATTACCCTTGACACCGCGCGCCTGGTCGATGAGATGGGCTTTACGTCGCTTGCTCTCGAGAATGCAGACTTTCATGGGTTGTTTACGGTCTATCCCGAGGTGCTCGACATCCAGGTTGTTCCTAACCAAAGTGCTTCTGCCGGTCTTGAGGGCACGAGCTACGATCCCCATCGAAGCGGCCAAGATGCCTCCGAGGTCTTTGACATAAGGCCCTATCACGAGGGCGATGCCGTTAAGTCGATTCACTGGAAGCTGTCGACGCGTTTTGACGACATGCTGGTGCGCGAGGCTTCGCGCCCACAAGACCACGCTATTGCCATCTTGTTTGGTGCGTTTGCGTGCGATTTTGAGTACGCAAGCCACGCTGAGGTTCTTTCTGCGGTGCTGGGTTTTACCGCATCGATATCGCTGGCGCTTATGCGTCAGGGATACCATCATGTGGTCGTGGCTGCCCCCGAAGGCTCTTTGGCTGTCTATCCCGTTGATGACCGACGTGGGTTCAATAGGATGCTTGATGCTTTGACGGCAACGCCGCTTGGCCCTGCCTATCCAACATCGCACGAGCACTATGCCAAGCTCGTGGCAGCAAAGGGCATTGGCAAAACGATGCTGGTAACGGTGGGCGTCGATGAACAGGCCTATATCGAGATAGGCCGTCTGACCGATCTATCGATACTCCATGTGTCGGATTCGGTCGAGTCGTATAGCATCGAGCACGGAGCCAACTACATCATCACGCATTGCCCGGTATCGAGTGATTCGGCCCGTATCAAGAGTCTGGAGCTCTAAGATGAACTTTGTGACTCTTACCTCGACGGAGCGCATCGCTTCGAATGGTCGCGTTGTTGCTATGTTCCTGTCGGTGGCTCCCGCGGTTTTATTGTCTGCGGGCTTCTGCTGCACAATTGCTCGATGCCTGAGTGCAACGTACATGGGGATAATGCTGGCCGTTGCCGTTGGCGTGGCCGTTGCGCTGGGCGTTTTGGATGTTTCGCTGGCGTCGAAAAAGACCTCCCTCTGGATAGCCTTGGCTGCGGCGTCCGTGGCGCTTTTATGTGCGCTCTTAGTTCCTTCGGCGCGCTGGGGCTTCTATGCGTGCACCAATGCCGTTATCGCTCGCGTCAACTCAATCTTTGAGCTGTATATTCCATTGGTGGCAGACGCCGGCCTGCTGTGTGAATCTGTGCCGCTGGCAGTGCTCGCCGGCATGTTTGCCGGCTCACTCGCCTGGCTTTTTGCCAACTTGAGCGTTTCGTGGCCCACGCTCTTAATAATCGTTATCTGCGGCTCGGCTTCCATGGCGCTGCAGGCTGGTGATTCTGCGATATCTATGACACTGGGCGTTGCGGGCTGGCTTGTCCAGTGCCGTGCTGGCGAGTTGCGGGGCTCTACGGTAGGTTTGCCCCAGGTTCTTTTTGGTCTTGGTGGCCTGTGCGCCGCATGCGGTGTTCTCTTTGCACTGACCGTTGCCCTTGTGCAGCCTCTTCCCGCGTTGTCCGCCCTGTCGGCGTCTGCCGTCAAAGCAGTCCAGGGCGTTCGATTTGGGGATGATTCGCTGCCCGAGGGCGACCTTTCGCAAGCGGCGGACATGAACGAAGGCGCGTCCACGACGCTGTCGCTTACTGCCGACAAGACGCTCGATGACGACCTGCTCATGAAGGGTTTTGTGGGCACGACGTTTGATGGCATGTCTTGGGGGCGCGGCGACTGGATGTCCTACGAGGGCGAATGGTCCGGCATGCGTGAATGGCTGCGTCAGAACGGTTTGACGGTAGCCGAGCAACGCGCCGCGTTTGATACCGAGACCGAGCGTGAGGGCGGCGAGCCTGTCGAGGCGGTTGAGATTTCAGTCAATGCCTCGGGCGCCAACCGCAGATACACCTATGCTCCCTATACACTGCGCTCGCTGAGCGGTGCCGACGCAATGTTGACGGGCTCGACGATGCTAAGCATGGACCCTTTGCCGTCCAAAACATACAGTGTGACCGTCGATAACGTGCCATCAGATGACGTCATTGCAGATTCGAGCTGGCTGGCGTCCTCCAAGAGCGACTATGCAAAAAGCGAGCGGGTATACGCCGCTTTCGTTCGCGATAAGTACCTGGACCTTCCCGAAGAGGAGCGGGATGCCGTTAATACATACCTGTTCTCGAGCGACAGCTGGGATGCTGGGGCGAATGTTTCGGATACAGCCGTGATCAGTCGCGTGCGCACGATGTTGGCTTCGCTTGCGGGGCAGACGGATAACCCGCCAACCTATACGGGGGCGACGTCGTTTGTCGCGTGGTTCTTGGGCACGGCGCACGAGGGCAACTCTGCCTACTTTGCCACGGCGGCGACGCTCGCGTTTCGATCTCAGGGAATTTCCGCGCGCTATGTCGAGGGCTATCAGGCAGCAGATGATCAGCTGGCCGCTGCTGTTGGGGCAGGCGTGGCGCTCAACTTGACGGCTGCCGATGCGCACGCGTGGACCGAGATCTACCTTGACGGTCAGGGATGGACGCCCGTGGAGGTCACCCCTGGATACTATAGCCAGACGCTCGATGCCGATAAGATTATCGATGTGGGCGAGGCATGGAGCAACGGCGTCAACGATAAGACGCTCGATGCGGGCTCGGTCGCAGGACAGGCCGAGGATAAGCATCGCGAGGATGTGCCGGCAATGCATAACATTCCCGTTGTGGCCAAAGTTGGGGTCGGTTTGATCGGCGCGGTGATTGCCGTCCTGCTCGCCCTGTTCATTCGCAGGTTTGTCTTGCGCGTTCGACGCAAGCGGGCTATCGAGAGCGATGAGCAGAATATATGCGTGCCGGCGCTCTACGGCTATCTTGCCCTTGTGATGAACCAAAGCGGTCTCGACGCCTTTGACGAGACCAAGCCGCTCGATTGCCTGGATGCCTTTGCTGCAGTGTTCCCCCAGATTGACCCGTGGGAATACCGTCGAGCGATTCGACTTCATCAAGCTTATGCGTTTGGTGGCCGCCAGCTTAAACCGAACGAGTTGCGCACGCTCCGACGTTTTACCGAACGCCTGCATCGGAGCATGCCGGCTCCGCAAACTGTTATTGAACGCTTCCGCCGCTACATGCTGCACGCGTTGTAGAGGGAGTAGGTCTACGTGTTTTCTAAATATCCTCAACATATGGCTTCGCACAAGAACGCGGCGTCGGCCAAATTAAAAGGCCCGCGGAATGCGTCCGCGGGCGTTCAGCATGCCGCTAAAAATATGTATCGCGCCAAGCCTTTGGCTGTAACGCGCGTTGTGGCAGCGGCGGTTTCGGTTGCTGCGGTCGGCGTATTTGGCGCGGTCGCCTTTGAGTTGGCTCAGAGTAATCTGAGCTTCGATCCTTCGGGGTATATCGCTGCATACAGTCACGGTGACGCGGAGTCCGGCGAGGCGTATCGGATCAGTCCGCTCTCGACGGATGCCGAGGCAAATCGTCATGACGAGGATAGCGACAGCCGGGACACGAGCGCACGTGAGCAGCAGGCGCGGCTCGATAATGCGCAGGGACAGGTAAATCTGACGGGGCAAAGCGGCACGACCGCCTACAACGTTACCGGCAGCGCCGATGGAACGGGCGTAGGAGTTGCGGGTGGTTCGGGCAGCGGCGCGGGCGGCACTGGCGGCTCGGGAGGCGGGCAAAACGTTCCCGTTATCAATGCGGGCGGAGCATCTGGCGGCAATGCCGGCGGCGGTGCGGGCGGAAACGGTTCGGGCGGTAACGGCGGTAGTGGCGGCTCGGCCACCTCGACGGCCAATTCCTACAAGTATCTTCTTGCGGACCCCGCGCCCCAAAAGGGTGCCCCCATGGGAGACGCAACGTTCTTTACGCAGTTTAACGGTGCAAATGGATTGATCGATCCCCATGAGGTGCAGATTTCACCCATGGAGGATGCAATCTACGATGGGCAGATGCTCGACGCCTGGACGCTGTTCTGCGCCATGGATGTCCACTGGAGTGACGACAAGGGCCTCTACTATCTTGCCTGCACCAAGGACGAGTTCGCCTCGTTTCCGTATCTCCGCATCGACTCGTGGACCAATGCCGCGGGCGAGAAGAATCCGGCGCTGTGCTCGAGCCAGCCGCTCACGGTAAGCGTCTCGCTGCGCTTGTCGCAGGATACGGCGTGGACGACGCGTAACGTTACCATCCAACCGGCGCGGTCGCGCCTGTTTGTGGTCGGCCAGCCCGATTCGATGGGCCAGCGAAGCGTGATTTGGAGCACGCTGAGCTCCAAGGAGAACCTGCTGGGTGTCAACACACAAGAAGCCTTTATGAAGCAGGCGGGCCATGTCGATTCGGGGGGCTACCTCAATGCCTTGTTGCTGGGGTGGCGCGAGAACGAGGCGGCCGTCCCGTATTTCTACACGCTGACACCCGGTCGCCATGTGGTGGTTCCCGGCGACATCGTGTCCATCGACCCCGCCTACAAGGTGCGTTTTCAGGGTTATGCTCTCGACGAGGACTATCGCTTTGACGACGACCCTACCAGCCTCAATAACTCACGCCTGCAGACGCTTGTCGATGTGGATGAGTCGGTCGTGTCGGTCGATGGCGGGGGCGAGACGCTCAGCGTTCCGCAGGGTGTGCAGGCGGTCGACGCCTATACCGACAGTCGTCAGCGTGAAGTCTTTACGTGGCGGATCAACAATCTAGAGCTACCGTCCTCGGTGTACTACGTCAACGTCAATGCGGGCTTTCAAGTGCTCGATGCCTACCGTGTCGCGTCGGATAACCCCGTCTATGCCGCAACGGATGAGGGTATCTTGACCTCTCGCGATGGCAAGGAGTATCTGGGCGTTCCCTACCATACGCGCGAGCTCGATGTTCCCGCCGATATTGCCCATGTCGTCATTCCCGATCGCAATAAGCTCGATCGTATTGTTCTGCACGCGTCCAAAGAGGGCGAGTTGCCCCAGATTGACGTGAGCAATCTGCAGGACTGCACCCTGGTCGTCGACGATGCCGCGCTGCTCGATTTTATTACCGAGCACGCGGACGAACTAGAGAATGCCTACGGCGTATACGTGTCGCCCGCGACCAACCCCAGTGTCCAGCTCACGTACTCACAGGGGCTGGTGTACAACATTAATTCGCAGCTCGAAAGCGACCTGTGCTATGTGCTCGATACGGGTTCCAATATTGCCCTGGTGCAGATTTCCAACACCATCAAGAAGGGTGCCTTTGCGGGCAACACTTCGGTGGACACGCTGGTACTCATGCCGTGGTTTGACGATAAGGTGACGCTCGAGGACGGCAGTCTTGAGGGCGGTTCCGTGCGGACCATCGTGTGCGCAACCGATGAGCAGGTCGCGTATGTCGAACAGCGCAAGGCTGCCGCCGGTGCACCCGATGCGCGCGTGATTAAGATGAGCCTGTCTCAAGACGGATACTTGTATTATGCCAACGCCGACAAGACGATTTTGCTGTCCGCTGCAGGCGATGAGGATGGCAACCTGTCCGCGACCTTTGACGGCACCTTGCTTGCGGATGGCGGCAAGCAGCTCCAAGTAGATTCCATCGCACCGTATGCTTTCTCGGGCGATGCGGAGCTCAGGTTTGTCAATCTGGGCGAGAAGACGAGTGCCATCGGCCGTAACGCGTTTGAGAACTGCCAAAACCTTCAAGGTGTGTTTATCGGCACGCCCGATAGCATTGAGGTGGGTGCCGATGTCTTTAAGGGCTGCACGGGCCTGGGCTTTGTGGCGTCGAGTGCTAAAAAGGCTGTCTTTGCCACGACCGAGAATCCCAATCCGGCCGGCTGCACCTGGTATGCGCCCGATGGCGAGCTGCAGGGCTACGACAGCCGCTTTGTCACTGTCGACGGCATTTACGATTTTGCTTGCGATGCCCAAAGCGACGACGCGCCCCTTCTCTACGGCTATTACGATGGCGACGAGGAAGGCAAGCCAAGCATCCTGCTCGGTGCGCCCTCGATGCTCAACGGTACGATTGAGCTGCTGCCGAGTACGATTGAGATCTTTGGCGGCTATTCCTTGTCTGGCGCCAAGGACCTGCCTGGTGCCTTTGAGGGGACCGGAGGCGCGTGGGGTGTCGATTGGGCTTCGGCTCCCAAGCTGGCATATATCGATCGCTATGCCTTCAGGAATTCCGGCATCGCCGGCGACCTGAACATCGATCTTCCCGATAACGATATCTACGTCGGCGTGTCGGCGTTCGAAGGCTGTACGAATCTTGTCTCGGCGTCTGTGCACGCGGCAACGATCGAAATCAGCGATCAGGCATTCATGGGCTGCCCGAGGCTCGCGAGTGCATCGTTTGTGGCGGATACCAATGGCGACTACGACGCAGCTACGGGTGCGGGCTCTCGAAACTACCTGGCATCATCGGTGTTTGGCAACGATGCCAACTTTACGAACTTGACGGTCGGCGCCGGTATCGCGACGCTGGGCTATCCGTCGCCAGGCGTGGGCTTCTTCTTGGACGGCGCAACCGATGTCCAAGAGGAGGCCAGCCGCATTCGCCTGTCGGTGCCCAGCGGCATGGAGCAGGACTATCTCAATGCATGGGTCTACGGACTCATTGGCTACGACGACTACGACACGTATTATGGCGTTGTGGAATTTGGCATGCTCTCCGATTGGTTTATGGGGGAGGGTCCGGAGCCGACGGCCGATGCGGTTAGGGCGCAGATGGCTCAGAACCTATTGGAGCCCGAGAATCGCCTGCGAACCATGATGGGGCTGCCGCTGGTCGAGGCCTCTACGGTAATACAGGCGGGTGGCGATGCGGCCGAGAGCCATGAATGGGAGATAGAGGACAACGGTGACGGTACTGCCGCGCTGGTCTCGGCGCCGTCTGATATCGAACGGGCCGATTTAGCGAGTGTGTTGACGGAGCCAACCGTAATCGACTCGAACGCCTTCTCGCACTGTTCGAACCTCACCGAGATTGCACTGTGCGATAAGGTGGTCGGCATCCAGAGCGGTGCGTTTGCGGGCTGCAGCGGCGTGACGGTGACGCTGCCTACTGGCTGTCCGCTGCCGGAGTTGCTGGGCGGGATGGAGAGCATGCCGTTCTCGTTTGGCGGCAACGTAGTGCTCGATATCGCCGAGGCCGATCGCGAGCCGCTGCTCAAGACGTGGTCTCGTCAGATGGTGGGGGTTGCCACAGACGACGAGGAGGCCGACTACGTTGAGAGCAAGTGGTTCGGCAACGTCAACATGGATACGTTTGAGTCGCCGACGTTCGATGTGCTCAATAAGGCCGTAAATGAGCCCATCATGGAGTGCGAGAATCGCTTGCGCTCGCTGATGGGCATGGAGGCCATAAGCGATATCGGCGAGCTCGGCGACCCCATTGATATCAATAAGTATCCGCAATATTGGATCGCCGGCTAGGCAGGTTATGAAGCGAGGCAGCCCCAGTCGATGGGGCTGCTGCCGTTTTGCTCGAGCAATTCATTGGCTGCCGAGAAGGGACGCGACCCCATAAAAGCGGGGAGTTCTGCCGTGGCACGGTTGGCCGAAAGCGGCGAGGGGTGCGTGGAGGCAAGGCAGAACTTGCCGCCCGCCTTGCCCGCGCCGGTCGCGGCGAGCTTGCCCTCGACCATCTGCTGGGCAAAGCGGCCCCATGCCAAAAAGACGACCGGCTGGGGCAGCTGACAGCAGCGTTCGATAACGTAGTCGGTGAGCGTGCTCCAGCCCAGCTTGGCGTGCGAGTTCGCGGCATGTTCGCGCACGGTGAGCGTCGTGTTGAGAAGCAGGACGCCCTGTTGTGCCCAGGGGGTTAGGTCTCCCGTGGCGGGAATGGGGCAGCCCAGATCGGCGTTGAGTTCCTTATAGATGTTGCGCAGGCTCGGCGGCAACTTGGTTTGCGTCGCAGGCACCGAGAACGACAGCCCCATGGCCTGGTTGGGCCCGTGATAGGGGTCTTGGCCCAGGATGACTACCTTGACCAGGTCGGCCGGCGTGTAGGCGAGGGCATTGAGGATGTCGTCTTGTGCCGGGTAGATGGTCTGCTCGGCGCGCAGAAGGGCGATGCGCTCGAGTAGCTGGTTCGTAGTGCCACGTACCGGCTGCGGCGCATCGCCCAACCAAGTTGCTATGTTGCGGTCGCGAGTTGCAGCGTCCATGGAACTCCTTTAGGGCAGATGCTTTGTCGGCATCTATTGTAAAGGCGTCAGAGACCTTTATGCCGCGGCTGTATGAGGAGTGGGGTCTACGAGACGTGCTCGGGCGCTGCCGCCATATGAGCATGCCCATGTGCGCGAAGGCGCGGAAGCTCGACAGTTGCCACCATGACGCCGGTGAGGATGAGGGCAGCGCCAAGGAAGGCGATAGGGCTCAGGACCTCGCCGACCAGGAAAAACGAGAAGACGGCGGAGCAGACCGGCTCGAGCGAGAAGGCGAAGCCAGTGGTTTCGGCAGGTACGTGGGGCTGCACGAGCGTCTGGGTGATAAAGCCGTAGGCAGAGCAGATGAGTGCGAGTGCAACGATAACGACGATCTCGCTCGGCGTGCTGGGAAGCGTGAAGCCGCCAAAGGTAAATGCGGCGATACCCGAGAACAAGCCGCCGAAGCCCAGCTGCCAAACGCCCAGAGCCAGCGGATCGACTTCTTCGACAAAGCGCTTGGCGATGATAATGTGGCCGGCATAGATAAAGGCCGAGAGCAGCATGATGATCGCGCCGGGATTCAGGCTGGTAAAGTCGGCGCCCGAGAGCAGCAACATGCCGCAGGTGACGATGCCGGTGCCGATGAGCACCTTGCGCTCGGGAGCGCGACGCAGCAGGGCCGCGTTGGCAAACGGCACGATTACGACCGTCAGGCTCTGCAAAAAGCCGGCGGTGGAGGCGGAGGTGAGGCTGGAGCCCAGGCACATGCAGGTGATCTCGGTTGCCATGATGGCGCCGATGATGGCGGCGCGGACCATCAGGTCACGGTTGATGCGCACCGCGTGCTTGTGGAAGAGCAGCAGGCAGGCCGCAAAGGCGATGATGCAGCGCAGCGCGACGATGCTCGTGGCGTTCATGCTGTCCATGCCGATCTTCATGAGGGGGTACGAAAAGCCCCATGCGACGGGAACGGAAAATGAGAGCGCGATTGCTTTTTTGCGATCCATGGGACTCCTTTTGTTACAGAACGGTTTCGCAAAAAGGATTCTGCTCCCAGATATGGATGTAGTAAAGCGAATGTATCTTCAGTATGATTAAGAAATACTAATGTTGGAAGAAAAAGCCCTGGCAAAACGTTTTACGGCTACATCGATGTGGAGGCACGATGGCATCGCGGTATCAGATTGTATGTATGGTGGTCGATTGCGGCAGCCTGAAACGTGCCGCCGACGAGCTGGGCTATACGCAAAGTGCGGTGAGCCAGGCCGTCAAGGCGCTCGAGCGCGAGCTGGGCACCACGATTATCGAGCGTGGCAAGCAGGGCGTCTCACTGACGCGCGACGGCAAACAGTATCTGCCGTATCTGCGCCAGATCGTTACAGCCGAGGCCGAGCTTGAGGGCAAGCGTCAGGAGTTGCTGGGGCTTTCGTCGACCGACATTCGCATTGCGACGTTTACCAACGTGAGTCGTACTGTGTTGCCGCGTGTGATCCGCGACTTTGGGGCCCTGCATCCGGGCGTGCGCTTTACCCTCAAGCAGGGCGATTACACGCGCAATGCCCAGTGGGTGCACGATGGCATGGTCGACTTTTGCTTTACAGCGCGTGGATTTACCGAGGGGCTCGAGAAACGCGTGGTCTATCACGACGAGCTGGTGGCGCTGTTGCCAGCCGTCCATCCACTGGCGGCAAAGGAAAAGGTGACGCTTGCCGACCTGGCGTCCGAACCGTTTGTGCTGCTGGATGAGGGCGAACAGAGTCTGGTGCTCGATGCGTTTGCCGCGCACGGGCTATCGCCGCATGTGACGAGTGAGGTCACCGATGACTACACCATTATGGCGATGGTGGAGGAGGGCCTCGGTGTGAGCATGCTCTACCGCCGTACCGTCGAGGGCATGCGGGCCGATATTTGTGTGCGCCCCATCGTGCATGCTCCCTCGCGCGACGTCGTGGCGGCTTGGCGCAGCTGGGACACCATGCCTATCGCCACGAGGCGCTTTATCGACTATATGAGCTCGCATATTGTCAATTAATGACTGGCGTGGCGTTGAGTGTGGTGATTAGCGGGCTGTCGCTTTGGCTTGGGCGGCGCGATAGGTGCGTGCCGGGTGGCAGAGTAGTACCGCCACGACCATAAAGAACGCCGTGGTGCCCAGGCTGATGGGGTAGACCATCATGATGTTCGCAAAGGTGCGGAAGTGCGGGAACACGCAGAATACCCAATAGAAGCGAATACCGCAGACACAGATCATGGTGATGAGGGCGGGCATGAGCGAGATGCCAAAGCCGCGCAGGTAGCCGGACATATTCTCGTAGAACATGCTAAAGGCGTATGCCGGGAAGATCGAGCACACACGGATATAGCCGATCGAGACGATGTTGGGGTCGCTGTTGAACAGCGCCAGGATCTCGCGCCCCAGACCGACGATGATGACGATGGTGGTGAGTGCAACGATGCCGCCTTCGACCAGGCAGACCTTGAGCGTCTTGGTGCAGCGGTCGATCTGGCGCGCGCCGTGGTTTTGTCCCACAAAGGTAGTGCAAGCCTGACTAAAGCTGTTGAGCAGGTTGTAACACACATACTCCAGGCTCATGGCAGCGCTGGATGCCGCCATGACCTCGGTGCCCAAGCTGTTGATGGCGGACTGGATGATGATGTTAGCGACGGCAAAGACGGCGCTTTGGATGCCGGCGGGCAGGCCGATCTTAACGATGCGCTTGAGGGCGACGGGGTCTAAGCCTAAGTCGCGTGGGGTGACGCGGACGACGGAATCGGTCTTGAGCAGACGGATAAAGAGCGTGACTGCGCTGACGGTATAGGCGATGGCGGTGGCGATGGCGACACCCGCGACGCCCCAGTGGAGCACGGGGACAAAGATGAGGTCCAGGCCAATGTTGAGGACGGTGGACACGGCAAGCGCCTGCAGCGGCATGCGGGTGATGCCGACGGAGCGGAAGATTGCGGCCTCAAAGTTGTAGAGCAAGATCGAGGGCATGCTGAGCAAAAAGACGCGCAGGTAGAGCGATGCGAGCGGCATGGTTTCGTCAGGGACGTTGAGCGCGGCGAGCATGGGCTCGGCAAAGATCTCGCCCAGCGCGATGACGACAAAGCCCACGAGTGCCATCAGAATCGAGGTATGGACGGCGCGCTTGACCATGTTCTGATCGTTGCGGCCGATGGCGTTAGCGATGACCACGTTGGAGCCAAGCGACAGCCCAATAAACAGGTTGATCATAAGACTGGTAAGCGGAACATTGGAGCCGACCGCCGCCATGGCGAGGGTTCCCTGGTCGCCCGAGAAGTTACCGATGATGACCGTGGCGATGAGGTTCGACAGCTGCTCAAGGATGCTCGTGGCGGCGACGGGAAAGGCGAACAGGGGAATATTGCGCCACAGCGAGCCGGTGGTCATGTCAATGTGCTTAGATGCGGTGTCTGCCATACGCTCTCAATCTCTAACATGCTCATTCGCGCTTATTTGCGCAGACGATGATACTCCTAATCGACTAGTCGGCACTTAGGGACATTCCTTTTCTGCCGGCAGCTGGGGGACACTCCTTGTCTCTTCTATGACTAGATGGGGAAGGCGTGCGACAATGGTGGGCGTTGTGTTGTTCGCGCTAAGGAGTTGCCATGTTGTTGTGTCCCGTTTGCCATGAGCCGTTGGTGGACGATGAGCGCGGTGCTGTGTGCGCGGGCGGACACCGGTTTGATCGTGCGCGCGAGGGCTATCTGTATCTACTGCGCTCGTCCAAGAGCGGCGACTCCATGGGCGATCCCAAGTCGCAGGCGCGTAGTCGTCGCGACTTTCTGAACCGCGGTTACTATGCGCCGTTGCGCGATGCGATGGTCGAGCTGGTGCGCAAGCAGGTGTCTGGGCGCGCGGCGTCTGCAGGCGTCCCCATGACCTTGCTCGATATTTGCTGCGGCGAGGGCTACTACACTAGCGCCATGGGTGCGGTGCCGGACGTGGATGCTTACGGTTTCGACCTGGGCAAGGAGATGGTGCGCCTGGCCGCCAAGCGCGGCGATGCGACCTACTTTGTGGCCAATATGAAGGACATCCCCGTGGCCGATGGCGCCTTCGATATGGTGACCGAGCTCTTCGCTCCCTTTAACGAGCGCGAGTTTGCCCGCGTGCTGGCGCCCGAGGGCTCGCTCTACACCGTGGTGCCGGGTGCCCGTCATCTGTTTGGGCTCAAGGAGGTGCTCTACGACACGCCGTACCTTAACGACGAGAAGCTGCCGAAGACGACCGAGCTCGAGTTGGTGGGAACGCAGCGGGTGTCTGCGAACATTACGCTCCAGACCCAGGCTGACATCGAGGCGGTGTTCCAGATGACGCCGTACTACTACCGTACGCGCCCCGCCGACAAAGAGCGCCTGGCAAACCTGGACACCCTTCAAACCGATATCGACTTCATCATCGCCGAGTACCGCCACTAATCTACCAAAAAGGGACAGGTTTATTTTGGCAGGTTTTATCTGGGCAAATGCAAAGGGCCGACCGCGGAGATGTGCGATCGGCCCTTTTTAGTTGCTTGGCTGCAGAGGCTATGAGAAGCGAGCGCTTACAGGCGGTCCTTGTTCTCGGCCTTGACGGCGTGCGCCTGCTGAACAAAGAACAGGTCGTACACCACGATGACAAAGGCGCCAAAGTTGATGGCGTCGCCGCCAAACGCGGGAAGCGTGAGCACCGCCTGGGCAAGCGTGGCGACTGCAGCAACGATACCGAGCTTAAACGCGCCGTCAACCTGCGAAGGCTTGTTGGCACCCTTGATGCCCGCAACGCCCGCGGCAAGATCGATGAGGCCCTTGGCGATAATCACGGCCGCGGCGAGCATGGCGTTCGATCCGTAGGTGGACTCGAACTTGCCGGTCGCGATGCCGGCGATTCCTATGACGAGACTGGCGATGCCCAGAACAAAATAAATCAGGGCAAGGATTTTGAGTGTCTTGCGAGTGAAGCTCATGGCTGGTCCTTTCGATACGAGTACGCCAACCTGGCGCACCCTATGTGCTGCACATATGGTGAAGCACATTGTAGTTCAACGCGGCGATGCATGCGCCTGAAAGCGTCTCTTGCCTGCACGGTTCAACCTTTCAAAAAGGAAAGCTGGACGTAAGTCAAATCGATGGCAGCGCATGCGCGGCGCTGCGATGATGAGGCCATGGTAAGAGCTGGACCGAAGGAGGAGCCATGATGTACGGAGTCAAGCAAGTGGATGAGCCGCGGTCGCTGGGAAGGCGCATGAGTGATTCTGTGATCGCTGCCGTGTGCACGGTATTGATGGCGGTGCTTTGCATTGGGATGCTGTGGACCATGTCGCATGTGGGACAATAACGGACGGTTGGGTGCCGACATGAATGGCGCCCATGTATTCGTTTTGTTTGCTAAGGAGTGTCCATGGGCGTCGTCGATCCCTTTTCTGTTGCTCGGGCTGCTGGGCTCGAGCTCGTGCGGACGTCCGAGGGCCTTACGCTCACCGACGGCACGATGGAGTTGCGTGCCGATTTTGGCCGCATGCTTCCACGGCTCAAGCAGGGTCGTCTGCAGCAAGAGCTGTTGGTAAAGGCTGCGCGCACAAAAGGCATCGAACAACCATGGGCGATTGACGCCACGGCAGGCTTTGGCGAGGATTCGCTGCTGCTGGCGGCAGCGGGCTTTACCGTCGATCTGTATGAGCAGGATTGCGTGATCGCGGCGCTGCTCCAGGATGCCCTGGATCGCGCGGCAGATGATTCGGCGCTTGCGGCCGCCGTGGCGCGCATGCACTTACATGCGGGCGAGGACAGCATTGCCGGCCTTCGCCATACGGCTGAGCTGGTCGAGCGCGATGAGCTCGCGGCTCCCGACGTGGTGTATCTGGACCCCATGTTTCCTGAGCGCACCAAGAGCGCGGCGGTCAAAAAGAAGTTCCAGCTCTTGCACCATCTGGAACAGCCGTGTGCCGATGAGGAGACGCTGGTTAAAACTGCGCTTGCAGTGCGGCCGCGCAAGGTCGTTATCAAACGGCCGGTGAAGGGCCCATTGCTTGCCGGCGTTAAGCCGAGCTATCAGCTTGCGGGCAAGGCCGTCCGCTACGATGTTTTGGTGCCGCCGCGCCCGTAGCCTGCGCGTGATGGCCGGCGATGTGTCGGTGCCGTGCCGCTGCGTGAGCGCCGCTCCGTTGCGGAGCCTATTTCCAAGGATGCGACGTCAGATGCCACCCGCCGCAGTATTCGCATTTGTAGCAGGCCAAACCACGCCGTCCACGGTTTTCGCAGTCGGCCATAACGGCCTCGGCCTCGGCGCGTGTGTCGTAGCGGTTTTTGCGCTCGCACGATTTGTAGCGCCAAGCCTCATCGCGCTCGGCGTCCAGGGCATCGCGGCGCTCGTCCTCGCGCGCAAACAGGTCGCTCATATCGCCGCCGGTGGCAGCGCCCAAAAACTCGCTTTTGGCCTTTGACCAGGCGGCTCGCTTTTTGCTTCCCATCCGCTCCTTGCCCTTTCCAAACGCTGGTATCATTGCTCAATCAAAGTGATACCAATAAACGTGAGGTCGCCGCGTGATGATCAGAAAAACCCTCGAGACCGACATTCCCGCCGTCATGGCTATCTATGATGCCGCCCGCGCCTTTATGCGCGCGCATGGCAACGCCACGCAGTGGCCCGAGGGCACGCCTTCGGCCGAGCAGCTGGCTGCCGATATCGCCGCCGGTGGCAGCTATGTGTGCGAAGTCGACGGTCGCGTGGTGGCGACGTTTGCCTTTTTGCCGGGCCCGGACGAGTGCTATGACGTCATCGAGGACGGTCAGTGGCGCAGCGACACTCCGTACGCCGTGCTGCACCGCGTGGCGTCCGACGGCACCGTGCACGGTATCGCGGCCGCGATGTTTGCCTTTGCCAAGGAGCGTGCCGACCATCTGCGTATCGATACGCACGCGGACAACCTGCCCATGCAGGGTGCGAGCCTCAAGGCAGGGTTCGAGCGCGCCGGCGTCGTGTATGTGTCCGACGGCACGCCGCGCGTTGCGTTCGACTGGCTGCGCGAGGCATAAGGGCCGAGTCACATACCAGCGTTTCATCGAAATGAAAATGGCCCCGCGTGGGGCCATTTTTGGTAAAACGCGTCGTTGTGGGACTCGCATTGTTACCGCCTCAGATGAGACCGGGCAGACAAAAGGGGAGGTGCCGGCTTTCGTAAGGCGCGAACCTACGAAAATCGCCGCGCGGCAACGCAGGGCGATGAGCTTGGTCGGGGGATAGGGCCCGCTTCGCCCGCCGGCCCGTAAATTGTATCATCCAGTGTGGAACGAGGATGCCCGTTGCTGAGTGCGACGGGCTTGCAATAAGAGGAGAGCCATGTCGAAGCAAGCGGTCGTTGGAATCTTGGCGCATGTCGATGCCGGCAAGACCACACTGGCCGAGGCCATGCTGTTCTGCGCGGGTCGCATTCGCAAGCGCGGCCGCGTGGACGATGGCGACTCGCACCTGGATACCAACGCCATCGAGCGCGAGCGCGGCATCACGATTTTCTCGTCGCAGGCCGTGTTCGACCACGGTGATACCCGCGTCATGCTCGTGGACGCTCCCGGACACGTGGATTTTTCGGCCGAGGCAGAGCGCACGTTGCGTGCGCTCGACTACGCGATTTTGGTGGTAGGTGCCAACGACGGCGTGCAGGGGCACACCGAAACCCTGTGGCGCCTGCTTGCGCGCTATGACATTCCGACGTTCATCTATATCAACAAAATCGATTTGGAGAATCCCGGCCGCGATGTTTTGCTGGCACAACTTGGGCAGCGTCTTTCCGAGGGCTGCCTCGATGCGAACGAACTGCTGGCGGGCGGCGCCGCTTGGGAGGACGCTGCCGCGTTGGACGAGGCAGCCCTCGAGGAGTTTCTTGAGACGGGTGAGCTTTCCGTTGCAACGCTTTCGCGCATGGTTGCCGAGCGCAGGCTCTTTCCCTGCTTTGCCGGCTCGGCGCTCAAGGATCAGGGCGTGGGCGAGCTGCTGGATGGTATGTGCACGCTGATGCGTGAGCAGGCGTGGCCGCCGGAGTTCGCCGCGCGTGTCTATCGTGTCAGCCGCGGTGTTCGTGGCGAGCGCTTGGCTTGGGTTAAAGTGACCGGCGGCACACTGCATGCCAAACAGATGATTGACGGGCGTTCCGGCGCCGAGGCATGGGAGCAAAAGGTCGATCAGGTGCGCATCTATAACGGAGAGAAGTACGAGCTTGCCCAGGAAGTTGCCGCTGGCGGTATTTGTGCCGTGACGGGTCTTGCGCACGTTCGCCCGGGGGATGCCTTGGGTGCGGAGCCCGGGTGCGATGCGCCCGTCATTGCGCCGGTCCTCACCTATACGGTGCTCCCGGGCGAACATGATGTCCATGCGGTGTTTAAAGCGCTGGCTGAGCTGACGGACGAAGACCCCATGCTCGGCGTAAGCTGGAATACGCATCTTGAGCAGATTCACTTGCAGTTGATGGGCGCCGTGCAACTCGAGGTCGTGCAGCGGGTGTTGGCCGATCGCTTTGACCTTTCGGTTGCGTTTGAGCCCGGCGGCATTCTCTATAAGGAGACTATTTCGCGGCCGGTCGAGGGCGTGGGCCACTTTGAGCCGCTGCGCCACTATGCCGAGGTGCATCTGCGCCTGGAGCCGTTGCCGGCGGGTTCGGGTGTGCAGTTTGGCACCGTGACCTCGGCCGACGAGCTCGATCTTAACTGGCAGCGTTTGGCACTCACCAACGCTATGGAGCGCGACCACCTGGGCGTGCTGACGGGCTCGCCCATCACCGATGTGCGCATTACGCTCGCGGGCGGCCGCGCGCATGCCAAACACACCGAGGGCGGCGATTTTCGCCAGGCCACGTACCGCGCGATTCGCCAGGGTTTGATGCAGGCGCGCGAGGCCGGCGCGGCGGTGTTGTTGGAGCCGTGGTATCGCTTTGAGCTCGAGGTGCCGGGGGAGTGCGTGGGCCGGGCGCTCTCGGATGCCACGCGCATGAGTGCCGAGTACGAGCCGCCGACGATGGCGGGAGACCGGGCGAAGCTTGTGGGTCGCGTTCCGGCATCCGAGGTGCAAGATTATGCGCTGGAGGTGGCTGCCTACACGAGCGGTCGCGGGCATCTGTACCTGGAGTTCGCCGGTTATGCGGCTTGCCATGATGGCGAGCGCGTAATCGAGGCTGCCGCCTACGAGCCCGAGGCCGATCTGCCCAACACGCCCGACTCGGTCTTTTGCGCCCACGGCGCCGGCTACACGGTCAAATGGTACGACGCACCCGCTGCGGCGCACGTAAAGGTCGATCCCGCCACCTTCCGCCCCTGGCGAGCAGCAGACGCCGAGTTTTTCGGCCACATGTGACAAAGGGGCAGTTCCTTTGTCACATGCTATTGGTATAACTCGGTATAAGTTGGTATAACTGTTACCAGGGTTTGCCAATCCGAGGAGGCCGATATGAATCCAAATCCCTTTAAGCCCACAGCTGGTAAGCGGCCTCCGATACTCATCGGTCGCGAGTCGGTCATCGAAGATTTTGAGGAAGGGCTCGACAACGGCGCCGGAGCGCCGGGCAGGCTCATGCTCATTACGGGAAACCGCGGCTATGGCAAAACGGTTCTCCTGCGGGAGCTGCAACGTCTAGCCAGCGAGCGCGGATGGGCGGTTGTCTCCGATTCCGCTTCGCTTGGTTTGTGCGACCGCTTGGCCGACGCGCTTCGCTCGAATAAACCCGTTGTGACGTCAATGGAGTTTGGGCCGTCGTTTGGCCGGATGTCGGTCGAGGCGGCGCGGGCAAAAGGCGAGACATTGCGAGGGCTGGTCAACGAGCGTCTCAAGAAGCTCGGTCCGGGCAAGGGCGTCTTGTTTGCGATTGACGAGGCACAATCGGTGTCTATCGAGGAACTGGCGGCTCTTGCCGTCCTCTATCAGCAGGTGCTCGGAGACCAGGATGCCACGGGCTTGCCCGATAGCGACCAGCGCGGTCTTGCGCTGGCGTTCGCCGGCTTGCCCAGTATGGTTGACGATCTGCTCGAAGAGCCGAGCGTGACGTTTTTGCGGCGTGCCCAGCAGCGTACGTTGGGGGCAATATCTTTGCCCAAAGTGCGCGATTCGTATATCCAGACGGTCAAAGACGCTGGTCTTTACGTTGACGCGGAGACGGCGGACCTTGCGGCGCGCAAGAGCATGGGGCATCCCTATATGGTTCAGCTGGTGGGCTATTACATGTGGCGGTCTGCTGTCCGGCGTGGCTCGCAGGTCATCGAAAGGCGCGATGTCGAGAATGGCCATGCGGATGCCGTCTCCGAGTTCTACGAAGCGGTTGACGCACCTCTGTATTACGGTCTGCGCAGCCCTCAGCGCCTCTTTATCGAGGCTATGGCGGTTGACGAGGACAAGCCGACGCGCACGGCGGATATCATTGAGCGCTGCGACCGTACCCAGAGCTGGGCGAGTAAATATCGCGCAAGCCTGATTCGCGAGCGCGTCATCGAGGCCGCCGGATACGGCCTTGTGCGGTTTACCGTGCCCATGCTGGGCGAGTATATCCGCGACCGCGTTTTATGGCATGAGTAGGGTGATAAAGGTGACGGAACAGAAGATGAGCCCGCAGGCTATCGAGGTGCGCGGTGCACGTGTCCACAATCTCAAGGACATCGATATCGATATTCCGCTGGGGAGGCTCGTGGGCATTGCCGGCGTGTCGGGCTCGGGCAAGAGCTCGCTGGCGCTGGGAGTTCTTTATGCCGAGGGCTCGCGCCGTTACCTGGAGGCGCTCAGCACCTATACTCGACGTCGCCTGACGCAGGCCGAGCACGCCCAGGTGGACGAGGTATTGCACGTACCGGCGGCACTCGCGTTGCATCAGCGTCCCAGTGTGCCAGGCGTGCGCTCGACCTTTGGTACCATGACCGAGCTCAACAACAGTCTGCGTTTGCTCTTTAGCCGCTGTGCCCATCACGTGTGCCCACATTGCGGGGCGCGTGTGGAGCCGAGCCTTAACGTGGCTGCGGGCCTGTCGCTCACGTGCCCCGCATGCGGCCGCGAGTTCTACGCGCCGAGTGCCGAGGACCTTGCCTTTAACAGCGGCGGTGCGTGCCCTACCTGCGGCGGCACCGGTGTCATGCGCGAGGTGGACGAAGCGAGCCTGGTGCCCGACGAGTCAAAGACCATCAACGAAGGCGCGGTGCTTCCCTGGGGTACGCTCATGTGGGATCTGATGAAGCAGGTAGCCGGCGAGATGGGCGTGCGCACCGACGTGCCGTTTAACCAGCTCACGCCCGCCGAGCGCGACATTGTGTTCCACGGTCCGGCGGTTAAGAAGCACATTCTCTACGTTCCCAAAAAAGGCGAGGGCGCCACGCCGCTCGACTTCACCTATTACAATGCCGTCTATACGGTCGAGAATGCGCTCGCCAAGGTTAAGGACGATAAGGGACTTAAGCGCGTGGCTCGCTTTTTGCGCGAGGGCCCGTGCCGTGACTGCGGCGGCACGCGTCTCTCCGAGGCTGCGCGCCAGCCCCAGGTGCGTGGTATCAATCTGGCGCAGGCCGCGGCCATGACGCTGGGTGAGGCGATTGAGTGGGCGCGCGGGGTGCCCGCATCCTTGCCGGCCGAGATGCAGCCCATGGCGACGGATATCTGCGATTCGTTTTTGAGCGCGGCTCGTCGCCTGGTCGACCTGGGGCTCGATTACCTCTCGCTCGACCGCGCCGGTGCTACGCTCTCCACGGGTGAGCGCCAGCGCGTGCAGCTTGCCCGCGTGGTGCGCAACCGCTCGACGGGCGTGCTGTATGTGCTCGACGAGCCCTCGATCGGCTTGCATCCTGCCAATGTTGACGGCTTGGTAGGCGTAATGCGCGATCTGGTGGATGACGGCAACACCGTGGTCGTTGTCGACCACGACACGCGCGTATTGGCGGAAGCCGATTATCTGGTCGAGATGGGCCCCGTTGCCGGAGCGGGCGGCGGTAATGTGATCGCCGCCGGTACGGTGGATGAGGTCGAGCAATCGCAGGACAGCCGCATCGCCCCGTTTTTGCGCTCGGAGCCCAAGCGCTTGCGGCCGCAGGTGGCTGACGACGAAATGTTCGACCAGGGCCATATCCGCATGGCGACCGATGCCATCCATACCGTCAAACCGCTCGAAGTCGATATACCGCGCGGTCGTCTCGTCGCGGTGACGGGCGTTTCGGGTTCGGGTAAGACGACGTTGATGCTCGAGACGCTCATCCCGGCGCTCAAGGCTCAGGCAACTGGCGAGCGCCTGCCAAGCCATGTGCGCTGGATCGATGCCGAGGGCATCGCACGCGCCAACCTGATTGACGCTACGCCCATCGGCGCCAACGTGCGCTCGACGGTGGCGACTTATGCCGACATCCATGACGAGCTGCGTCGCGCCTTCGCCCGTACGCCCGAGGCCAAGGCAGCTGGCTACAAGGCGGGCGCATTTAGCTACAACACCGGCGCCTTGCGCTGCCCTACGTGCGATGGCACGGGTTCGATATCGCTCGACGTGCAATTTTTGCCCGATGTCGAGATCGTCTGCCCGTCATGTCGCGGCTCACGCTATGCAGACGCGGCCTCGCATATCCATCGCGAGGGCAAGGACGGGAGCCTGCTTACGTTGCCGCAGCTCATGGACATAAGTGTGGACGAGGCCCTCGACGCTACGGTGGGGCTCAAGAAAGTTCAGGCGCGCTTACAGACCCTGCACGACCTGGGCTTGGGTTATCTCACGCTCGGCGAGCCCACGCCGGCGCTTTCGGGCGGCGAGGCGCAGCGCCTTAAGCTCGCGAGCGAGATGGGCCGCGTGCAGGATGATGCCGTATTCGTGTTCGACGAACCCACAATTGGCCTGCACCCGCTCGATGTTCAGGTGCTGCTGAGTGTGTTCGACGGCCTCGTTGCCAAGGGCGCCACAGTCGTCGTAATCGAGCACGACCTCGACCTTATCCGTAACGCCGATTACGCAATCGACATGGGCCCAGGTGGTGGCGACGCAGGCGGGCAAATCGTCTGCGTCGGCACGCCGGGCGACATCGTGGCATGCCCCGCAAGCATCACCGGCCGCTTCCTATAACCGAATGTGACAAAGGGACCGTCCCTTTGTCACATTCCCAGAAAGCCTGTTTGGCGCAGAGCCTCGTAGAGGACGATGGCGGCGCTGTTGGAGAGGTTGAGTGCGCTGATGCGGTAGTCGTCCGGATTGACGAAGTTGCCGCAGATATCCTGTCGAAGGATGGCTTCGTGGCTGTCCTCGGTATGCCCGAGCGACTCCTCGTGGGCCTCCCAGGCGTCGGCGTTTTCGAGCGAGTCGCAATCGCGCAACATGGGGATGCGCTCGCAGCGCTCGGGCGCCGCGGCAAGCAGTGGCTCGGGAATCCCCGAGCTCTCGCTGCCAAAGACCAAAAAGTCACCGTCGCGGTAGGTACTTTGCGCATAGGTGCGGCGCGCCTTTTTGGTCAGCAGATGCAGGCGTTCGTCGGCGGGGGAGAGGCCGTTGCGCGCAAGGAAATCCTCCCAGCCGGCATAGGTCGTCACGTCCAAATTTTGCCAGTAGCCCAGGCCGGCGCGACGCACCGTCTTGTCGTCGAGCGAAAACCCCAGCGGCTCCACCAGATGCAGGCGGGCGCCGGTAACCACGCAGGTGCGGCCGATATTGCCCGTATTGGCCGGAATCTCGGGCGCATACAGCACGATATTGAACATGAATCTCCTTGGCTCAGAACGAAAAACCACCACGAAGGGGACAGGCACCTTCGTGGTGGTTTGGCGGTTACGTGGCAGAAAATGCTCGCTTCGATAGCCTAGGCGCGGTGCCAGTCGGTCAGACAGGCATCGAGGGAGGCGATGAGCGCGTCCTTGTCCAT
>CAJLJQ010000005.1:0-42689 GCA_905207015.1 uncultured Collinsella sp.
GAGCCACAGGATCGACTCGGCGTCCAAGTGGTTGGTGGGCTCGTCGAGCAGCAGCAGGTCGGGAGCCTCGAGCAGCAGTTTGCACAGCGCCACGCGACGACGCTCGCCGCCGGAGAGCACGTTAACCGGCATGTCGGAATCGGGCAGCTGCAAGGCGTCCATGGCCTGGCCGAGCTTGGAATCGATATCCCAGCCGTCGGCGGTATCAATCTCGTCCTGGAGCTTGCCCATCTCGGCCATGAGGGCGTCCATGTCGCAATCCGGGTCGCACATCTCCTCGCCGATCTTATTGAAGCGATCGACCTTGGCGATCATATCGCCAAACGCCATGCGCACGTTCTCGATAACGGTCTTGTCGTCGTCGAGCGGCGGTTCCTGCTGCAGGATACCCACGGTGTAGCCGGGGGTGAGCCTGGCATCGCCGTTTGAGACCTCCTCGATACTGGCCATGATCTTGAGCAGGGTCGACTTGCCCATGCCGTTGGGGCCCACGACACCGATCTTGGCACCGGGGTAGAAGCTCAGGGTCACGTCGTCAAGGATTACCTTGTCGCCATGGGCCTTGCGAGCCTGATACATCTGGTAGATAAACTCCGCCATTTGCCTGTTTTATCCTTTCTACCTGCTGTTTCCCTATTCTTGATTCGCTTTAGTAGAAACGAAATGAGGAAACCAGCTCTGAAACGTAACGAAAAAGGGGCATGGTTGCCCACACCCCTAATACTACCTGGGAAAAGTCCCCCGGAACATACTATGAACTGCGTACGCTAGTTTTCCGCAACCTTAACGAGCGGCTCGCTGCGATTTGCGCCACAACAGATGCGAGTAGACGTAGACGGCTCCAACCGAACCAAACGCCAGAACCGCAATCACCGCGGCGACGACTTCACTCGAAAGCACGCTGCCTGCCACGCCCATCACAATCAGGCCAATACCCAGCACCATAAAGCAGGCGCCGCCAAAACGCTGCGTACGGCGCCAGTTCTCGGGATCGGCAAGCGCCCAAGGTGTCTTGATACCGAGCGTATAGTTCTGCTTCACACGCGGCAAGTAGTTGCCTACGCCGATGAACAGCAAACCGACAACACCGGAAATCAGCACGTTAACCGAACCGACCGCCGGCACCACGCCCCAGACCGTAAGCTCTCCCAGCCAGCTTATGGCGCACATGAACAAGGTGAAGGCGATTACGAAGCCCTGATAGAACTTGCCCGAGGTTCGATATGCCTCGCCTTTGGGGTCGATGCGCGGCACCACGCAGAACATTGCGAGAAGCGCCAGAGGCAGCGCGCCGAGCGCGGAGGCCATCCAGCTAGGACCCCAACCGTCGACGGCGCCGTTCGCGCCCCAGTGCGTGGGAATCTGCGCAGGCAAGCTCGGCATCACCATGAGGTGCGCTACGACATTGGCGACGCACAGAGCGACCAGCGCAATCCACACGCGCGACGATACCCCCGTGGGGTGAATGCCCTTGTTTTCGTTATTCATCCTTATCACCTTCAGTGTTTGTAAAGCCCATAAACCAGCCAATTAAATCCTGCATGACGGTGGTGTTTAAGCTGTATACGATGTTTTGGCCATGGCGCTCGTCGGTCACCAACCCGGCGTTTTTAAGCGTTGCCAGATGATGGCTGAGCGACGGTTTGCTTATGTCGAAATGCTCGGCGAGCTCCCCCGCCGCGCAATTGCCCTCGCGCAGCAGTTCTAAAATGCGCCGCCGCGTTGGATCCGCCAGCGCCTTAAAACCTTCTCCCGGCATAGAACCTCCTCTCGCTATCTCTCGCGACGTACACACTATACTCGATATTTAGATGTTTGTCTAATTATCTAATAGCAATGTTATGTATAGAACATTCGTTCGTTTTTAGATACAATGGGTCCAGAAGCAGATGGGCCAGCTCCCTCTTCCCAAGAAGGAGATGGACTATGAGTATTAACGATGTCCTGACATTGTTGTTGCTTGTAATCGCGGCTGTGGAGCTCGGTATCCACATTGGAGGTCGAATGAAGTGGCCGCCCCCGCGTAATGCGAAGACGGCCACTTCTCACGCTACAAACGTGTTTGGGAGTTGGCCAACCCGCTGCAACGGGTGCCATCTGCTTCATCTTATGCGAATCACTGCCTCATTTCAACAAGCCCCTAGGGCTCAAATGGAATCGTGATAATCCCTATAATGGCGATAGCCCAAACACGATCCGCTTCCCCATCGGAGGACATCTATGACCGAAACCGCAGCCGCAGCTCCCGTCGAGACACGCGACACCAAGCTCGAGATCATCATGGGCCGTGAGGCGCTCGATAAACTTGCCAATGCCACGGTGCTGGTGCTGGGCTGTGGCGGCGTGGGATCCAACTGCTGCGAAGCGCTCGCACGCGGCGGCATCGGCCATTTTGTGATCCTGGACAAGGACATCATCGCGCCCAGCAACATCAACCGCCAGGCCATCGCCTTTCATAGCACCATCGGCAAGCGCAAGGTTGACGTGATGGAAGCCATGATCCACGACATCAATCCCGCCGTCAGCGTTATCAAGCGCACCGAATACCTGCTGAGCGACAACATCGACGAGTTCTTCGCGAGCGCTTCTGAGCAGACGGGTGGCAAGCTCGACTACGTCGTCGACGCCATCGACACCATCTCGGCCAAGCTCACCATTGCCAAATATGCTCAGGACCATGACATCCGTTTGGTTAGCTCCATGGGCGGGGCCAACAAACTCCATCCCGAGTGCCTCCGCTTTGCCGACATCTTCGATACGGTACGTGACCCCATGAGCCGCATTATGCGCAAAGAGTGCAAAAAACGTGGCATCAAGAGCCTTCACGTGCTGTTTAGCTGCGAGGAGTCGGTAAAGACCCAACCCCGCGATCCTTCCAACATCCACGAGCGCACCGAGCTGGGAACTGCCAGTTTTATGCCGCCCATCATGGGCCAGATGATCGCCGGCGAGGTTATCCGTCAGATCAGTGGCCGCGGCACCGAGCGCGTGCGCGCCGATGGCCAGCGCCTAGACTAGCAGGATGTCCTGCGATGGAACCGCGATTCTTTGACACGCATTGTCATCTTGATTTGATGCTCAGCCCCGATGCTGCAGCCAGCGAGTCGGCGGCGTTGGGTCTGGGGCTCTTTGACTGCGGGGTCGACCCACGCGACTTCGCGGCAGCAAAAAAGCGGGCCAGCCGCCACCCAAACATTATCGCGGGCGCCGGCCTCCATCCCTGGTGGCTCGCCGACGGCCGCTGCGGTCCTGCCGAAGTCAATCTGCTTTGCGAAGTTGCTGCCCAAGAGCGCTATATCGGCGAAGTCGGACTCGACTTTTCCGCGCGCTTTGCTGGAAGTGAGCTGCTACAAATACAGGCACTTAACCGGCTCTGCGATACACTCGTGCAGCATCCTCTTACCGGGCGCGTGATATCAATTCACGCCGTTCGTTCAGCGGGAGCCGTACTGGACGTCCTCGAATCGCATGGACTACTCATCCCAAACTCCGACTCCCCCGTTATCATCTTCCACTGGTTTAGCGGCACTTCGGACGAACTCGTCCGCGCGCGTAATGCGAGCTGTAATTTTTCCGTCAACGAACGCATGCTTGCGTCTAAACGTGGACGTGAATATGCCCGACAGATTCCACTCGACCGTCTACTGCTCGAGACCGATGCGCCGGCCGAGCCAAACACAGAAACAAGCGCGCAGTCGCTCATCAGATCGCTCACAAGGACCTCGGAACACATCGCCTCACTCAAAAACTGTGACATAAAGCGCATCGAATCGGCAGTTTTAGCAAATGCGCACTCTGTATTTGACCTTCGCTAACCCCTGTGGGCAAAAAATGCCAAGGGACATGCGAATCACACAACGCAGTCCCTATTGGAAGGCAGTACAATTCGGCAGCATTACACCAATTCGTGCATGAGATCACAGTTGCGTGCATACAATTCGTCAAAGATATGACGACGCGACGCATATAACTCGTGGGCAGCCATATCGGGCACGATTGTTTGCGCAACGCCAAGGACTTGGGCGAGTTCATCCCATGATGCATAGGCGCCACCTGCGAGAGCTGCCATGATGGCATCACCGAAGCATGCGCCCACCGTAACCTTGGCAACCGAGACCTCGCGCCCGCATACGTCGGCGATAGCCTGCATCCAAACTGGATTCTTGGTTCCACCTCCGACAAGCATAATGCGCCCAATTGGCAGTCCATGCTCTCGCTCGATAATGTCGACATGGGATGCAACGGTATACGCGACGCCTTCCAAGGCGGCGCGAACCATATGGGCTCGCGTATGCCTTCCGGTCAGGCCAAAGAAGACGCCACGCGCCTCGGGATCGTTGAGCGGAGTACGCTCCCCCGCAAAGTACGGCAGGCACAGGAGCCCATCGGCACCCGGCGCCACATCGGCGGCAT
Organism: uncultured Collinsella sp.; assembly: GCA_905207015.1. GTDB lineage: Bacteria > Actinomycetota > Coriobacteriia > Coriobacteriales > Coriobacteriaceae > Collinsella. The sequence goes on from CAJLJQ010000005.1 coordinate 4,414, forward strand.
CATGCGCCATGACCGAATATGCATCGGGGCCACCGTGGCCCTCGGCCTCCACGGCGTCGCGATACAGCTCTTGGCGCAGCCACGATGTGAGTGCACCCGCCGTATTGGTCCCCGCGCAGATCCCGTAAGTTCCGGGAATGATAAACGTCCCTGGCCACAGGCGGGCATCATCGACCATATGATCAGCTAGGTAGATGAAATACGCCGTGCTCCCCAACTGAACCATCATATCGCCGGGACGAAATACACCCGTCGAAATGGCCTCGGCACCAGAGTCGCCCGTTCCCACTAAGACAGGTGTCCCTGCCGCGAGCCCTGTCGCCTCAGCCGCGCGCTGCGTAATCACCCCGGCAATATCGGTAGCCGACATTACCTCCGTCATCTGGTCAGGCCGGCAGAAACGAGCACATTCCCGAGCATCAACCCTCCAAGTGTAGCGGTCGTATAGGGGAAGAAAATCCTCCGCCAAGTAACGGTCCACCGTAAAACGCCCCGTCAACTTTGCGCATAGAAACGATGATGCCGTCAGGAACTTCGCGGCACGTTCGTGCACCTCGGGCATATTCTCCTTAAACCATAAGATCTTGGGAGCAATATCTGATGAGCAGGGATCGTGCCCGAAAAGTTCGCGTGCGCGACCTGACCCATATTCGGAAAGGAGCTCGTCAATCTGCGGCTTCGAACGTGCATCGACTCCATACAAAATCGCGGGCGCCAGCGCGTTGCACTCGGTATCGACCGGCACACAGTCGCAACCCAATGCGGAAAGGCCCACGCATCCGATCTGCGCCGCGTTAACCCCCGATCGCATCACCAGCTCGCGCGACAAGCGGCAAAAATCGCCCCACCAAACTGCCTCAGCATCATGCTGGTACCATCCATCACACGGGTTGTCCGTCTCATGTCCACAAGAGGCTTGGCAAACGATGTTGCATCGATCATCGATTAAAACGCCTTTAGAGGCGCTTGTCCCAATATCAATACCCAGATAGAGCGCCATAGGTGCCTACTCCCCTCGCGCCGTACGAGCGGCAGCCATAAAACGAACCACCCGCTCAACATCAACCGGGGTATCCAGCTTTCCGTCGCGCTTTAAGCACGTGCCGACAAACGCGCCATCGTAGTGAGCAAATACGTCAGCCACGGTATTTTCGCGACAACCGGTGCCACATACCACGGGCACTTCGCCAACACGCTCGCGGACCTCGTCGGCAAGCTCGCCCGAAGCGCCACGACCGGCAGCCGAACCGCCGATGACTATCGCATCCGGTAGGCAATTAAAGAGAAGTGAATCGGCAATGTCCGCGGTCGTGCGGTCGTTGAGATAAACCTCGCCCTCGCTCGTGATGAAGTGAAAAAGCTTGAGGTCGTCCAAGCGCAGCGCCGCCTTGCGACGCATGGTGTGAGCGAAATCTCGGTTAATCAGCCCGAGATCACCGGCCCAGGCACCGCAAAAATTGCAGCGCGTGAACTGCGCGTCGACGGCAGCGCACAGCTCGATTGTGGCATCACCATCGTAAATTGCCTCAGCTCCCCAAGGAGTCGACAGATCATGGGACAGAGCCCCGATTACATAGCCCATCGATGCAAGGGTTGAGGGAGAAACATGCTGCTCATAGGGCATCGAGAGCTCATTGGTAATCAAAATGCCATCGACACCGCCCTGCTGCAACGCCTCGAGATCGCGCTTGGCGGCTTCCACGACCTGCGATACGCTTCCGCCCGGGTAATACAGCGGATCGCCCGGCAGAGGACGCAGGTGCAGCATTCCGATAACCGGCTTTTCGTTCTTGAACATCGAAGTTAGAAACGACATAACGTGCTCCTTCATAGGGTTATTGCAGGGACGTTACTCCCCCAGCACCTCGACGTACACTTTTCGCTTCTGCGGACCGTCAAACTCCGCAAGATAGATGTTCTGGGCACTTCCGCACACGATGTGGCCATCTTGGACGGGAAAGAAGCAACTGTTTCCACAAATCATGCTCTTGATATGCCCACAGGAGTTGTTACCGGTGGCTCCATAGCTCGGCAGGAAGTGTGCATGCGCATAGGGGGCATCGAGTGGGGCGATGCGATCAAGCGTCTCCATAAGATCCGTCTCCACGCAGGGCAGCCCCTCGTTTACCACGATTCCGCAGGTCGTATGCGACAAAATAATCGCCGCCAAGCCATTGGTCACCGAGCTGCGTTCGATGGCAGCGTGCACGTCCTCGGTAATATCGATGAACTGGTCCGGAGCAGTCGATAGATAGCTCAATGTCTCGAGCGTCACCATGTTCACTCATCCCCTTCAAGAAAACGCAGGGCATTACCCCAGTAGAGCCTTTCTCGCGCATCATCGCGCATGGGCACGGTATCGAGCGCCCGCTTGAGTTTGAATGCACGGAAGCGCGGCGTATTGCTGGCGAACATCACTTGGTGCGATAGCGCGCGCTCATACCACAGCGGCCCCATATCGACCGTGAAAAGACGCTGCATCATCTCCTCGGGCGAATCGATGTAAGTGATAGAGGTGTCCGCGTAGCAGTTGGGATACTTGAGCAGCATCGCCACGGTCTCGCGCACCCAGGGCCAGCCAAAATGGGTCAAACTAAAACGCACATTTGGATGCGTTGCGATTGTGTGCTCAAATGCAAGCGGGTTACTGCGCGAGAGCTCTGCGCCCGGCTCCCAAGACATACCGGCATGGAAAACCACCGGCTTGTTATAGCGCTCGCACAGTTCGTAAAGCGGCTCGGCCACAGCATCATCGGGGGCAAAACCCTGCTTTGCAGGATGCAGGCAAAGCCCCTTTGCCCCCAACTCGGTAAAGGCGCGCTCCAATTCGTCTGCGGCACCGCTCACCTGCGGGTCTACGCTCGCAAATCCCCACAGACGATCGGGATGTGCGGCAACCAGCATGGCAATCTGGTCATTGGTGCCAAAGTGCCCTCCGCATGCCGTGGTTACATCGAGCGGCATGAGCACGCTCTTCTGCACATCGCAGACGTCCATCTCGACTTGAAGCTCATCCCAATCCATGGGGCCCATATGCCCCATACCAAATTCTCGTGACCAAAAACCGAATCCATCAGGCTCATCACCCGGCGTACAGATCTCGCCGTAGAGCATAGGATGGACCAACATGTCGATAACCATTTCGTACTCCTTTCCAAGCATTTGACCCTAGTACGGCTCAAACGAACCGATCACTCGGGACGACAGCTCAGCGCCCGCCTTCATACACGCCGGAATATCAAGGCCATCGATCACGCCCTTGGTAAACCCGGCGATATACGAGTCGCCGGCACCCACGGTATTAACGACCTTCTCCGCCGGCACGATCCCGCACTCATAGAAGCGCTCACCGTCATGGGCAATGCTTCCCTTCTCGCCAAGCGTGGCAACCGCAACGCGCGGCCCCAATTCCTGCGCGTGACGTACCCAGTCCCGCAGCTCCGGAGTGTCATCTTCAAACGACATAAATGCGTAGTCAACGTAGGGAAAATGATTCTCGCAGGCATATTCGGGATCCTGGCTGAACACCGAGAAGTCCATAACCACCGTCTTGCCCGCATCATGCCACTCGGGCAGGAGGTCCAAACAATTGCCAAACAGGTCGGTATGAATGATGTCATGCTCTAGGATAAACGCCCGGTCATCTTCATTCGGACGATATGTCTCCATTACGCCATCGATTGCCTCGAGATGCACGCGATCGACGCCGTCTTTCAATGCCATGAGCATCACCGAGGTGTCGCCATCCTCCACCCGCAGATGAGAGATATCAAACCCCTCGGCGGCCAGCGCCTCTCTCATCTTGTCTCCGTACTCGTCCTTGCCGACAACCGACACGGCGGATACCGAAACGCCCATTCGTGCAAGATGGATACCCCAGTCAATGCCATTACCAGTCGGATAGAACACGCCGATGTTTTGATAGACGTCCGCACAGCAAAAACCAGCCGCACACGCTTTAATACCCATGGTCTTCTCCAATGTTCAAAAGGGGACCCACCACATGGCGAGCCCCCTTTTCGCGTTTCGCTTATTGTTTTGCATCGGCTGTCCAAGGCCTCATAGCCAGACCGCCGTACGCTTTCTTAAGCTATTCGACGATTGGTGCTCCGTGGCCCCAAGAACCTTCCATGCCGCACACGGTCGAGGCAAACCCGGCAGCAAAGTCGAGCGCGCGCTCGATGGCCTCGGCGCCACCCTCACCACGCTTGGCGGAATCGAGATAGCACATCAAAAACGAGGTGAGGAACGAGTCGCCCGCCCCCATGGTGTCCTTCATGTCCGTTACCGGTTTAGCCAGCTGGCGGTAATAACGCTCGCCGTCGTAAGCGATGCAGCCCTCGGCGCCCGCCGTAGCCGACACAAAACGCGGACCCAGATCCTTCACCCATGCCAGACGCTCGCGAATCTCGTCCTCACTCGCGGCATCCGCCGCACTAAAGAAAGCAAAATCGACATAGGGCGCAATCTGCTCGTAGTACTCGTCGGTGGAGTCGTCCGAAAAGTCAAAAGAGACCGTGACGCCCGCAGCCTTCAACTTGGGCAGCTCGCGCTCGGTGAAGCAATAGTTGCCCGAATGAACCACATCGAACTGCTTCATGTACGAAAGGTCAAAGCGATCGAGAACATAGCGCGCATCGCCACGGATACCGCCCTCGTTGGAGCCGAGGAAGACACGGTCACCGTCAACGACGGTCACGCGAGCCGCTCCGTTCTCGCCAATCATCTGCTCGCACTTGTCAAGCTCGATACCCTCATCCTCGAGGCTTGTAATGACATGCTCGGCAGCGGCGTCATTGCCAAAAATGCCCATGTATGCAGAGCGTGCGGCACCGCATTTCTTGGCATAAACGGCGAAGTTCACCGCATTGCCGCCGGGATACATGGTGTGGATATGCTCGTAGCGATCGACGACGTTGTCGCCAAATCCGAGCGCGTTAACGTTAAATGCCATGGCCTTTGCCCCTTCTAGTACTCGACAACACCCATATAGCGACGGAAATCGGGATCGTGATCAAACACCTTGCCGCGTGCAGCACGCAGCTCGCAGTTCATGGCGTAGAACAGCACCGGGTCCAGATAGGCACGGACGCTCGCCGGCACGGCTTCCATACCGTACTCCTTGGCATCGAGCACCATCAGCGTATCGGTATGCGTCTTAAGGAACGCAAGGGCGCGCTCGTCCATGGCACGGCACTCGCTGGAGCCCATCTGCAGGAAGTAAAAAACGCCATCCTGAGTAGCCTCGAAGGGGCCGTGGAAGTACTCGGCAGAGTGGATGTAGCTGCAGTGCTGCCACTGCATCTCCATAAGAGAGCAGATAGCGAAACCGTAGGTCTGGCTAAAGTTGGGACCGCTGCCCAGAATGTAGAAGAACTCGTGCTCCTGGCAAAGCTTGGCAAAACGATCGCCTAGCTCGGCATTTACCTTCTCACGTGCCGGGGGAAGAATCTTATCCATCTCGGCGATACCGGCATACATATCGGCAAGATCGGCGTAGCCCTCCTGCTGATCGAGCAGCTCGGCCGCAAGCGACAGCGAAATGCCAGCGGGGACCTCGGCCTGCGGCACGCCCTCGCCCCACGGGTAGACCCACGTGGTCCACTTGCCGGAGTCAATCTTGGATCCAGCGTTGTCGGTCTGGGCGATCACCGTAGCGCCGGCAGCAAGGGCAATCTCACAGCCCTCGACGACCTCGGGGGTGTTGCCACTGTGGCTGCAAGCAATGACCAGGGATTTCTCACCCAAGCGGCGCGGGCGCATGATATCAAACTCGCGAGCCGTATAGATATACGAAGTGAAGGTGGTTGCCTCGCGCTGCAGAAGCTCATGAGCCGGGATCAAATCGATCATGGAGCCACCGCAAGCAATCCAGTAGACGCTGTCGAACTTGCCCTTCTCGGCAATTGCCTCTTTGATCAGATCGTGTGCGTTCATATCCAGTTCCTTTCTTGTTTGGTCCGCAATCAATGACGTTGGCTGCGTGGCCGATAGTTGGTTTAGTCAATCAGATATTTCTCGAATGCGGCCATGTTCTTGGCATCTGCCGCCGCCGGGTCATCGTAGTAACGCCCGTCCGTGATTTCCTGGCCCAGCATGCCATCGAAACCATGGGCATTAAGCGTGGCGACGAAGGCGTCCATATCGTGCTTGCCATCGCCCCACACCAGATGGCCATACGGGTCACCGTCGATAAAGTGCATCTCGCGAATTGCCCCATCACCAAAGGCGGCAAACCAGTCCTCGAGCGTCTCGCCCGCAACGCCCATCGCGGTTGTATCAACCATGGGCTGTAAGTACGGGCTCGCGACCTCGTCAATCATGCGCTTCGCATCGGAAACCGTCGTTACAAGGTTGCTCTCCTCGGGACGCAGGCTTTCCATCGTAAGCACCAGACCGTGCTCACCGGCATACTCCGCCAGAATGGACAAGTGCTCGCGGCTGCGCTTCCAGGCTTCCTCGCGGTCCTCGTCCCAGTCGCCCCAGCCCGAGTTGACGGACATACGGTCGCACCCAAGTACCTCGGCAAGCTCAATGCCGTGCTTAAAGTACGCCAGGCTGCGCTGTTCATGCAGCGGTTTGCGTGCGCAGTACTGCCAAGGATAGACAACATTCTCGGGGCACAGAGTACGATACCTAAGCCCACGGTCTGCAGCCTTTTTCGCCAGGACCTCAGCCTCAAAGTAGCCCGTGTGGTCGAGCGTCACATGCGGCTCCGCACACCACAGCTCAATGGACTCAAAGCCCAAACGCTGCTGCACATCAAGGAAGTAATCGAGCGACCACATGATGTAGTGGATATTCATGCCCGCAATCTGTTCGCGGCGCAGCGTCGGTTTGGATTCAGACATCTTATGCCTCCTTATTTCGATCGAACACGATTTGTCCGTCCGACATCGTCATATCAACCGAAAGATCGCGTGCGTCGCGATAATCGAGGTCGAACACATCCCGATCGAGCACGCAGATATCGGCAAGCTTGCCGACCTCAAGCGTACCCAGTTCGTCTTCGCGCATCAGATCGTACGCGCCCCCGGCAGTCCAAGCACGCAAGAGCTCGACAAGCGTCAGCGCGTTGGCCTCATTCACGGGCAGCCCATCGTCGAAGTATCCACCGCACGCGCTGTAGATTGACTCGCCCAGGCTCGGAATCAGCAGTGGCAAATCCGTACCACAGCACACCGTGCATCCGGAATCTTCCATGCCGCGGCGATTCCAGCTGTGCAAAAGTCGCGTCTCGCCAATTTGTCGACGCATCATCGACAGGCAATCCTCGCGCCGGTCCAGCGTCAAAATCTGCGGATAGACCTCGCAAATTCCACCTAACTTGCCAAACTCGACAAGATCGGTCGGATCAGAGTTCTCGAGATCGGTAATCGCATGGCGGCGAAGCAACCGTCCATGCTCGTCTCGAGGCAGCGAGGCATAGAGCGCCACGGTGCGACGAACGGCGCCATCGCCCTGGCAATGCAAGGAATATCGGAAGCCGTCAGCATCAATTGCGCGCAGCTCGTTCTCAATCAGATCCCACTCGGGCTCCTCGACAACCGTCTTGCCGGCAGCTCCCGCATCGGCCGTGTCCTCATAGGGGTCAATCATCTCGGCAAGCCCCGCCCATACGCCGCGATCGGTCATACGGTTGAAGCCAGAAAAACGAACGAACGGTCCCCGAAAGCGCTCTCGTGCCTCGCGAGCATACGACAGATTTGCACCGGCACCCACCGGCTGCGACATCATAGAGACGCGAACCGTCAGCTCACCAGATTCTTCACGGCGAGCCATTTCGTCGGCAAAACCGTAGTAGTCATCAAACGCCATCTCCTTGATGGCGGTAACGCCGCGCTCGTTAAGCATGCTCATGTAGTCCGAATACCCCGCACGTACCTCGGGCAGCGCGAGGAAATCGCTCATCATGCGCCAGATCTTCTCGGCATAGCACGCCTGGGGTGTGAAGCCGTATCGCGCACTGGCGGCAGCATTGAGAACGCAGGTCTCCGCACCCGGTGTAAAGCAGACGACAGGGATATCGCCAAAACAATCGTCAAACACAGCCGCCGTATTTGCGTTCTCGGCATCCGATGCCAACGTTTCGGGTAGGTTGTGGCCAAAAGCCGCCGCGCAATCCGGATGATCTTCTTTCCATGCACGCAAGAGCGACACGGCCTCTTTGGCATCAGCGATGCCGGACAGATCAGGCCCCAACGTCCGCAGCGCCCAGCCTGTATAGAAGGTATGCACATCGATCAGGCCAGGCATGACGGTGCGGTCGCCCAGGTCAACTACCTCGTCCGCCTGGGTCAAATACGAAGCTAGCTCACACTTGGTGCCAACAGCCTCAATTCGATTGCCACGGACCGCTACGAAACCTTCAAACGGCAGGTCCCCCGTACCGGTAAAGACGCTCTTAGACGTCAGGACCGTCAAACGATCAGACATCACAACCACCTACGCCGGAAGCATGCCAGAAATTGCCGTTACGATCAGGCCAAAGACGACCATGAAGATGAAGAACTTCCAAATGGTCTTCCACCATTGGCCAAACGAAATCTTAGCCACGCCAAGGCCGGCAACCGTCATGCCCGCCACGGGACTGATGGTGTTGATGGTCTGGTTGGCAAACTGGAGCGCGGTAACGGCCGCCTCGGGATTGAGGCCCATGAGCTCGGTCAGGGGGCCCATAACGGGCATGGTGAGTGCCGCCAGGCCAGAACTCGAGGGAACCAGCAAAGAGAGCAGGCCAAGGACGATATACATAAACGTGGTGTAGACGGCGGCGGGCGCACCGGCGAGCGCAGTAGCGAGCGCCTGGAGGATGGTGTCGATGATCATGCCGCCCTCGGCGATGACCAGAATACCGCGAGCGATACCGATAACGATGGCGGCGTACGCAAAGTCGGCGAGACCTTTAACGAACTCCTCAGCAATCGTCTGCTGGTCAAGACCGCCCAGGATACCGGCAAGCAAGCCCATGCCAAGGAACACGGCGGAAATCTCATTCATGTACCAACCCTGGGTAACAAGACCCCAGACGATAATGCCCATACCGCAAGCAAAATCGATAAGCACGAGCTTCTGACGGGTAGTGAACTCTTCCTCGATGGAGGCATCGGTCACGGAAAACTCGATACGCTTGAGCTTATCGTCCTCGTACGTAATGGACGACTCGGGGTTTTTCTTGACGCGCATGGCGTAGCGCATGGCCCATGCGATACCGACGGCAGTGAAGATGACCCAAGAAACGGCGCGCAGCCACAGTTGCGGATTGCCCTCGATGCCAATGATGCCCTGGGCGATCAAAACATTAAACGGATCGATGGTCGAAGCGCAATATCCCAGGTTAGGACCAAGGAAGCAGATGATGAATGCCGTCATCGAGTCATAACCGATACCCATCATGATGGGAATGAAGATGGCATAGAACGGCAGGGCTTCCTCAGACATACCAAACGTGGTGCCGCAAATGGACAGCAACGTCATCGTGATGGGAATGATGAGGATGTCCTTGTTCTTGAGCTTTTTAATCACACGGCTCATGCCGGCATTCAAAGCGTTGGTCTTGGTGATGATTGCGAACGACCCGCCAATCAATAAGACGAACGCAACGACGTCGGCAGCCTCCTGGATGCCCTTAGTGGGCGCTTGCAGGACCGCGAAGATATCCTGCCCCAGATTGATGGTCTCGCCGGTCTCGGAATCGGTGTAGTTCTTATCGACCTGTTCATAGGTTCCAGCAACGGCGACTTCACGCTCGCCCGCCGCTGTCGAAATCGTCTTGCGCTGATACTGACCAGAGGGAACGATCCAAGTCAAGACCGCAAAGACAACGATCAGCAAGAACATGATCGTATAGACATGCGGTAATTTGAACTTAAAACGTCTGTTTGTCTTCTTCGCCTTCGTATCTGACATAGATACCTCCAAAGAACTCGAGACTGCATCGCATCTCGCTTCAACGTTTGCACAAGGCAAACGTTCTATGACGTTCTATAGGTTACCAGCAGCTTTTCTCGCCATCAAGATAATTTCAAACTGATTGCCGCAACGCGGTTGAACGGTTGCGTTTGCGCCGTGAACGGTATGGAAACGCCCGGTGAGATGATCCACCGGGCGCTTTCATACGCAATGTCCTAGATGTCAAAAACGTAGCGAGACCCAACGATCCGCTGACGACCGATGATAAACGGCCGCCGCTGCTCATCGAAAAAGAAGGCTTCCATATAAAACAAGGGTTCGCCAACGGGAACTGCCAACAACCGAGCGACCTCGGGCGACGCACACGCGATCTCAAGCGTGCATGGGTCGGTAAACACGGGCGTGCGGCCCGTCAGGTTGCGCACGAACTCAAAAATGGATTGGTTAGATAGAGGTGCCGTTGATAGATAGGCGTTGTCCTCGTAAACATATATGTTGTTCTCGAGCATGACAGGGACGCCATCGGCAGTACGCACGCGCTCAACGCAGATCAAGTCAGTTCCAACGGGAACACCAAAGAACTGTGCTTCGGTGGAATCCGCCGGCAGCATCTTTCTCGAAATGACACGCGCCCCCGGTTCCATTCCGTTAACGCGGCATGCGTCCGAAAAACTCTGGACGTCATCCTTCTGGCGAATCTTGCGCTTGAGCTTGGGGGCATTGACAAACGTGCCTTTCCCCTGTCGCTTCGTTAGATAGCCCTGTTGGACGAGCTCCTCAATAGCGCGTCGCACGGTAACGCGGCCAACTTTATAGCTCTCAGCCAATTCGAATTCGTTGGGTATCCGCGCACCTGCCTTGTAGGCACCGGAGTTGATTTCGTTTTTGATGATATCGATAACCTGTTGGTACAGCGGTATCGCTGCTTTACCGTCAGTTAGCCCTTCAGTCGGTGGCATATACCCTCTCCAAGCACAATTAAGCCTAAAACGGACTTAGGGGCATTCAACAAGTCCTTAAGCCCGCATTAGCTTAAAGTATGCTAGGTGTCGCACCAAAATGTCGGCTATTTACTCATCAGACCCGAAAAACGCGCAACTACCGCGCTCCTAAGAAAGCTCAAGCAGTTCCGGCAGCTGGTCGATGATCTTGTCCGCAGCATCCTGGCTAAAGCCAAACCGCTCCTCGCGCTTGGCGATTACCGTCAGACCGGCGCGCTTGCCGGCAGTGATGCCAGGCACCGAATCCTCAACGCAGCAGCAGCGATTCGCGGGCAGCCTCAGCAGGTCCAGCGCATGCAGGTAGATGTCGGGCTCGGGCTTGCTCTCCTTAAACTGCTCGCCACTCACCACATACTCAAAGGCATCCGACAGCCCGCACGCATTGAGTACTTCCTCGATGCTATCCATGGGCGACGAGCTGGCAAGCGCCACGCGAACGCCGCGGCGCGGCAGCTCTCGAATCGTATCCACGGCGCCTGGGTTAATCAAAGCCTGATAGTCGCGCGGACGTTTATGCGCCCACTCATCCCAACGGGCCAACGCTTCCTCGCCAGTAAAATGCCCCTTACCGGCACGCTCAAACCAATCGACCAGCATGCGGAGAAAGAACTGATGCGAGGTACCGACCTGCCCGTTCAGCTCCTCTTGGGTTAGGTTAAGCCCAAGCTCCTTGGCAAACGCGGCAGTCTCGCCCAGGTAGTAATACTCGGTATCGACAATGACGCCGTCCATGTCAAAGATAACGGCATCGAACGGAAATGCGGACACGGCACCCTCCCTAACAAAAGGGCGCCTGTAAGCAGGCGCCCGAACTATGCATTATCGGCGATTCTAGCCCAGCAGCTTATCCAGCGCCACCGCGATACCGTCTTCGTTGTTATTGGCGGTCACCATCTGGGCAACTGCCTTAACCTCATCGACGGCGTTGCCCATGGCAACACCGGTGCCGGCCCACTCAATCATGGACTTGTCATTCTGGCCGTCGCCAAACGAAACGACCTCGCTGGCATCGATGCCGAGCTTGGGCAGGGCACCCTCGAGCGCACGGGCCTTGTCGATACCGGGCGCCGTGTACTCAAAGTACCAGTCGGCCGTAAACATACCCGAAAGCGTCTGCTTAAAGGGCGCATACATCTCCTCGTAATGCGCCTGCAGGTAGGCTGGATCGCCCGCCGTCAGCAGCTTGTCCACGGGATAAGCATCAGCGACCTCATGCAGGCTCTCCACCTCGCGAATCTTAAGATCGCACGCGTCGCGCTCATACTTGACGATATTCTTCTGTGAGCCGTCAGGCAGCGTGATCATGCAATGGTACGAGTCCTCGACGTGCAAATCGCGACCGAGCGAAATCATAGGGATCACGTCAAAATTACGCAGGTGATCAATCAGGCGATGCAATTCGTCGGCAGGCATAGCCTGATCGAACAGCACCTCGTCGGTCTGGGCATCAACGACGTGTGCGCCGTTAAAGGCCACCAGCAGACCGTCATGGTTTTGAAGGTCGAGCTCTTGCGCCAAGGCGCGCAGCCCCCATGCGGGACGGCCCGAAGCCAAGATGAGCTTAATGCCCGACTCCTGCGCCGCGAGCAGTTTCTCGCGCGTACGCGGGCTGATGACCTTTTGGTCGTTGGTGAGCGTACCGTCGATATCCATTGCGATGGCTTTGATTGCCATATATGCCTCCCTGTCATTGAACAACCTTGTCTGAGCCATCATACAGAACACCCACGGCGGCGCTGTTTGCAACGGGGAAAATGTCATATTGTCCCAAACATGAACGGCGCGCCTTCGACGATTGCGATGCCCGTCGAGGCGCCTCCCGATACATTCCATCCTATCCAAATAGCAAAGGGCCCGCATCCCAACGGATACGGGCCCTTGTCTACTATGCGTTACTTATCGCAGCGAATCCTACTTGCGGTGAGCGCGGTAGAACTCGATGAGCGCCTGGGTCGAAGCGTCCTGCTCGGCCTTGGCGGCGTCATCGTGGAAGGCCGGGGTGATCTGCTTGGCAAGCTGCTTGCCCAGCTCAACGCCCCACTGGTCGTAGGAGTCGATGCCCCAGACCGTGCCCTCGACAAACGTGATGTGCTCGTACAGGGCGATGAGCTCGCCGAGTGCAAACGGGGTCAGCGTGTCGCCAAAGATCGAGGTCGTCGGGCGGTTGCCCTCAAAGCAGCGGGCCGGGACGATCTGCTCGGGCGTGCCCTCGGCACGAACCTCGTCGGCCGTCTTACCAAAGGCGAGCGCCTTGGTCTGGGCCAGGAAGTTGCCCAGGAACAGCTCGTGGACATCCTGGCCGCTGTCGGTTGCGGGGTTGGCAGTGTTGGCGAAGGCGATGAAATCGGCCGGAACCACCACGGTGCCCTGGTGCAGCAGCTGGTAGAAGGCATGCTGGCCGTTGGTGCCGGGCTCGCCCCAGAAGATCTCACCGGTATCGGAGGTCACGGCGCTGCCGTCCCAGCGGACATGCTTGCCGTTGGACTCCATGGTGAGCTGCTGCAGGTAGGCCGGGAAACGGTGCAGATACTGGCAGTACGGAAGCACGGCGTGGCTCTTGGAACCGAAGAAGTTGACGTACCAGACGTTGAGCAGACCCATCAGCGCGACGGCATTGTTCTCGAGCGGCGTGTTGCAGAAGTACTCGTCGATGGCGTGGAAGCCCTCAAGGAACTGCTGGAAACGCTCGGGGCCGAGCACGACGATCAGCGACAGGCCCACGGCGGAGTCGACGGAGTAGCGGCCGCCGACCCAGTTCCAGAAGCCGAAGGCATTGGCGGGGTCGATACCGAAGGCCTCAACCTTCTCGAGTGCGGTGGAAACGGCGACGAAGTGCTTTGCCACGGCCTCGGCGTTCTGCTCATCGGAGCCGTCGATGGCGCCCTGAGCCTTGAGCTGCTCGAGCATCCAAGTCTTGACCTCGCGGGCGTTGGTGAGGGTCTCGAGCGTGGTGAAGGTCTTGGAGACGATGATCACGAGCGTGGTCTCGGGATCCAGGCCGCGGAGCTTCTCTGCCTGGTCGTTGGGGTCGATATTGGAGATATAGCGGCAGTCGATACCGGCGTCGGCATAGGGACGCAGGGCCTCGTAGGCCATGACCGGGCCCAGATCGGAGCCGCCGATGCCGATGGACACCAGATGCTCGATCCTCTTGCCGGTAACACCCTTCCACTCACCGGAGCGCACGCGCTCGGCGAAGGCATACATGCGGTCGAGAACCTCGTGCACGTCGGCGACGACGTCCTGGCCGTCGACGATGAGCTGGCCCTTCTCGCTTGCCGGGCGGCGCAGCGCGGTGTGCAGGACGGCGCGGTCCTCGGTGGTGTTGATGTGCTCGCCGGAGAACATGGCGTCGCGGCGCTCCTCGAGCTTTACCTCGCGGGCAAGATCGCACAGCAGCTTGACGGTCTCATCGGTCACCAGGTTCTTGGACAGGTCGAAATGCAGGTCACCGGCGTCAAAGCTCAGCTTGTTCACGCGCTCGGCATCGGCGGCGAACCAGGCCTTGAGGTCGATACCCTCGGCCTCGAGCTTCTCCTGATGAGCCTCGAGCGCCTTCCAAGCGGCAGTCGACGTAGCATCGATAGGTGCGGCAACAGTTGCCATAGAGTCCTCCTCAGCATACGGGCGCACGCCTCCATGCGCCCGGACATTCAGATGCCACTATTCTAGCGCAGGTCAAGACCATAATCAGCGAGCGTTGCCAATCCGCCCCTAAGCGGCAACCGACCAAAAAGGGACAGGTTAATTTTGGCAGGTCAAACGCTTTACCTACCAAAATTAACCTGTCCCTTTATGGCGGACATTAGGCCGCGGCGCACACGCTGCCGAGCAACTCGCGTAGAGGAGACCCAATGCCCTCAAGCAGTTCGGGAGCGATAATGGCAAAAACGGGAACCTCGCCGGCTCCCGCGACGGCAGGCACCTTGCCCTCCGAGACAATACATCCATAAGGGACAAAACCGTCTTCGCCGGCATCGAGCGCCGCCATGCGACGCGTGAGTTCGCGCGCAAAGCCGGCGGTATCGGCATCGCCGATCGCCAGGACAAAGTCCACGCCTTCGTCGGTCGCCAGGGCCACGGCTTCGTCTATCAGCTCGTTTCCCCCGTCGCCCTCAACCGAGCCGCAGCGGAAAAGCACGCGCTCGAGCAGAGCTCGATCAAGCGAGCCGAGTGCCGCCGAGACAAGCTCATCGCGCGTATGCTTGTCACCGCCCAGCACGACCAGCGCCTTGGTACCACCGTAGTGAGCTACCAATCGTCCGCACCAGCGAGCCACGTCTCCATCCGCAACAAGGCGCGTCGGCATACCAAACCCATAATTGACCATCTTTCCCACAACCCTTCCGTGCGTACAGGCGGTATCAATCGTTAGGCTCATGCTACAAAGCGAGGTTTTCCGAGCTGTTTCGCACTCTTTAGAGCTGCGTTAAAACCCGATGCAGCCGCACGACCATACCCACCAAAACTAACCAGTCCCTTTTTGGCAGGTTTTGACGGTGTCCGCGCAAGCAGGTATTATCGAACAGGTATTCGATAAGAACATGTGTTTGATGGGAGGACGCGTGGGGCACGAGCAGCATACCTATATCTGCATCGACCTTAAGACGTTTTACGCCAGCGTCGAGTGTGTCGACCGCGGGCTCGACCCACTCACCACGTGCCTGGTCGTTGCCGACGAATCGCGCGGACGCACGACCATCTGCCTCGCCATCACGCAGGCCATGAAAGACCTCGGGATACACAACCGCTGCCGTCTGTTCGAGATTCCCGACGGCATCGACTACATCAAGGCCATACCGCGCATGCAGCACTACATGGAGGTGTCGGCGAAAATCTACGGCATCTATCTGGAATACGTGAGCCCGCAAGACATTCACGTCTATTCAATCGACGAGTGCTTTATCGACGTGACGCCCTATCTAGACCTCTACCACACCGATGCCGAAGGGTTCGCCTGCATGTTGCGCGACGAGGTCCTCGCGCGCACCGGCATCACGGCCACCGTCGGCATCGGTCCCAACCTATTCCAGGCTAAGGTAGCGCTCGATATTACCGCCAAGCACGTACCCAGCCGCATCGGCATACTCGACGACGAAACTTTTCGCAAGGAGATCTGGCCCCATCGTCCCATCACCGATATCTGGGGTATCGGCCCCGGTGTGGCAGCCCGACTCGAGAAATACGGTGTCTACGACCTGATGGGGGTCGCGGCGCTCGACGAAAACCTGCTCTACGACGAGCTCGGCGTCAATGCCGAGTATCTTATCGACCACGCCTTCGGGCGCGAGCCGACAACCATCGCCGATATCCAAGCCTATCGCCCGCAAGCGACTTCGACCACCACAGGACAGGTGCTCTCGAAGGGTTATGCCTATGAGCAGGCCTACACCGTCTTGCGCGAGATGGTCGACAACGCCGTGTTGGACCTAGTCGATAAGCACGTGGTCTGCGACAGCATCTCGCTCTTTGTGGGCTACGCGAGCGAGCGCGCCGACATACGCCGGCTCAACGCCAGCGGCACGGCGCAGTATATAGACGGCTGCGGACACTTGCGCTCGAGCACCTCGGGCATCGAGCCCGCAGCGACCGACGGCCCCGAGCTCGCGCCCCGTGCGCCCAAGCCCGTCCAGCGCGATGACGAAAGGCGTCGCCTGGTGCGCGAAGCGCAGGCAATCGATGGCATCTTTGTGGGAGAGCATGGCGGCAAACCGCGTGGTGGCTATGCCGCACTCTTTGCGCACTCCAACGCCTCGCGAAAGCTGCCCGAGCGCACTAATTCGTTTAAGAAGATCATGGGGTATTTCGATGACCTTTGGGCACAAACAGTCGATCCCAAACGACCGGTCAAGCGCATCAACCTGGGATTTGGCAACCTCATGCCCGAGGAATTTGCCACCATCGACCTGTTCAGCGATATCGAGGCCGATGAGCGCGAGCGCGACCTGGCGCGCGCCGTCCTGGCCGTGAAAGGCAAGTACGGCAAGAACGCGCTCGTCAAGGGATTAAGCTTTACCGCCGGCGCCACCGCGCGCGAACGCAACGACCAAGTTGGAGGACACCGTGCCTAAACCCAAACAACAGCCCGTGCGCCCGCCGACCGCCTTCGAGCGCCTGGCGGACCCCGAGGGCAGGCGCCGCGCCGCCGACCCCAAGCTCACTGCCAACGGTGCCGTGCGCGCCAACCGCGCCGCGCAGTTTATGCCCTTTGCCGCCCTCACGGGATACTACGAACTCGTGCGCAAGCAGGAAATCACCGTCGAGTCAAAACGTGAGCTCACGGAAGAAAAAGCCCTCGTACTTTCTAAAAAGCTCGAGGGTCTCAAACGTGGCGACTTGGTTCGTGTCACCTATTACGATACATACGGCTATCGCAGCCGCACCGGCATCCTCGACGAGGCGCTCCCCGCCTTCAAGCTCCTCAAGCTCCGAGACATCGTCATCGACTTCGACGACATCCAAGACATCGAACTGCGCGGACGAACCTAGCCAAGGAAGCGCATCCAGGGCGGCGCTTACAGCGTCATGACGTAGTAGCCCGCGTCTTTCACGGCCGTCTCGAGGACACCACGATCAACCGGCTGCTTAGAGCGCACGCGTGCCGTGTGGTCCGCATACGTCACCGTTGCCCACACGCCATCCAGCGCATTGAGGGCATTGGCTACGTTCTGAGCGCAGCCGTCACAGCTCATGCCGCCGATGAGCAGCTCATCGCTATAGGGATAGTGTGACGCATCGGTATCCACCACAACAACCTTTTTGGCCTTCTTGCCGCTCGTACCATCGCTGCAGCAACTCTTCCCGTGTGTCGAAGCGGCAATGCGACGCAGTCCAAAAAACATGCCGACGGCAATGACGGCCAGCACGATGAGATTCGCAGGGTTGAGCACGTCGTCCATGCGATCCCCTTTCTCCAAACTCTTATACCTATACCCCCATGGGGTGTTCCCATCTTACTCCAAACTCGTGTCGGTTCGGTCAATTAGTTTCCCGCTTCAAACTTTTTTGTTGACCTTGGCTTACTTTCGTGTATAAGTTTTCCTAGGCTAACAACTGAGGACCCGAAAGGAGCATCGTGACTCGAACCATTGACATCCCAACATACCAAACGGCTGTCGTGCGCAACTGCTCCCCTACGCTCGCAGGTATCAAGCCGGCTTCGCTCTTTACCTATCCCGGCGTTTACGCCAACCAAGGCGGAAAACCCGGCGCCGCCCATATCGAAGAGCGACGCTCTCGCCTGCTCGCGGTCATTGCCCAATGCAACCGCGAACTCCAGCCACTCGGGATCCATATGAGCGTTTTGGTCTGGCGCCCCTGCGGAGCGCTCATCTATGTGTACCGCCCTGCGGACCTCATGCGATACCTCTCCGACCCCCGCGCCACGACGGCGCTTACCGCCGAAGGTTACGATGTCCACAACCTGCCCGCATCCCTGGTGCATCTCGCCGCGCGCATCACGCTGGCAAGCAGCAATGCCGCAGAAAGCGCCTATGACAGCAGCGTCTGCGCACTCGCGCGAAATAGGCACTGCGATACGGGGTGCATGTGCGAGTTCCCCCACGAAATTGGCTATTTTTTGGGCTATCCCTACGAAGATGTCCATCAGTTTATCGTCCAGCACGGCGAAAACTATAAGGTCTTTGGCGCATGGAAGGTATACACAAACGTTGAGCAGGCGCTCACGACCTTCGATTCCTATCGCGCATGCACGCAATACCTTACGTACATCTATCAACAGGGCTGCACCCTGGGACAACTTGTCCAGGCAACCCGATAGAGCATACAAAACGCGGCCGCACGCCGCACAACCGAAAGGAAAACATATGAGCAAGATCGCAGTCGTCTACTGGAGCGGCACGGGCAATACCGAGGCCATGGCAAACCTCGTCGCCGAAGGCGCCACGTCCGCGGGTGCCGAGACCGAGGTCATCCCCTGCGCCGACTTCTCTGCCGACAGGGCCGCCGACTACGACGCCTTCGCCTTCGGCTGCCCCGCCATGGGCTCCGAGGAACTCGAGTACGATGAGTTCCAGCCGATGTGGGACGAGGTCAAGGAGGTTCTCGGCGACAAGAAGGTCGTCCTCTTTGGCTCCTATTCGTGGGCCGAGGGCGAGTGGATGGACAACTGGAAGGCCGACGCCGACGAGGCGGGCGTCAACGTCGTCGATTCCGTCATCTGCTACGACGCTCCCGACGATGAGGGCGAGGCGGCCTGCCGCGCCCTTGGAGCCGAGCTCGCCTAGCGGCAATGAGCTCCGCCCATAACGAGCTCTGCACCAAAACACATTCGCATCCCAACAAAAACGGGAGCCGGATCACATCCGGCTCCCGTTTTCTGTTATGTCAGTCATATAAAGCGGCTACGAGATATTTCCCAAGAACGCCTTGGTGCGCTCGCTCTTGGGGTGGTCGAAGACCTCGCTCGGCGTACCCTCTTCCACGATAACGCCGCCGTCCATAAAGACGACGCGGTCGGCGACGTCGCGGGCAAAGCCCATCTCATGCGTCACGACGATCATGGTCATACCGTCACGTGCAAGATCGCGCATAACGCCAAGAACGTCGCGAACCAGCTCGGGGTCGAGCGCCGACGTGGCCTCGTCAAAGAGCATGACGTGAGGGTTCATCGACAGGGCGCGGGCGATGGCAACGCGCTGCTGCTGGCCACCCGAGAGCTGGCTCGGCATAAAGTCGATGCGCTCGGCAAGACCGACCTTGGTCAGCTCCTCGATAGCGATTTTCTCGGCCTCTTCCTTGCTGCGCTTGAGTACCTTTTGCTGTGCGAGCATGACGTTCTTTTTGACTGACAGGTGCGGGAACAAATTGAACTGCTGGAACACCATACCCAGATGCGTACGTACCTTGTTAAGGTCGACGCCCTTGGCGCAAACGTCCACGCCCTCAACGACGATCGAGCCGCTCGTGGGATGCTCCAGACGATTGATGCAGCGAAGCATCGTCGACTTGCCCGAGCCCGAAGGACCCAGGACTACGACGACCTCGCCCTTGTGCACATCCAGATCGATGTCGCGCAGGACCACGTTATCGCCGAAGGCCTTCTGGAGGTTCTTGATGCTGACGACGACCTCGTTCGAGTTATTGGTTTCGCTCATGATAGGACCTCCTTACAGACCGGCGATGTGGTCGGCGGGCGTCGCGACGACCTGTCCAGCGCTCTTGGCGGGACGCTTCTTCTTGGTTTCGGCCGTCCCCAGAAGCCTCGCCTCAAGACCGCTCACCAAGCGAGCAAGCGGCAGGGTGATGACCAGGTAGAACAGCGCGGCAACCACATATGGCGTAATGGAACCCGTCGTGGCCACAATGGTACGGGCGTTCATGACGATCTCGACCACGCCCACGGCCGCGAGCAGCGACGTATCCTTGTAAAGCAGGATAAACTCGCTGGTCAGCGTAGGCAGGACATTGCGGAACGTCTGCGGAATCATAACGTAGAGCAGCGTCTGGAAGGCGTTCATGCCCAGCGAGCGCGCGGCCTCGTTCTGGCCCTTGGGGATCGACTGAATACCGGCGCGGAAGATCTCGCACAGGTAGGCGGACGAGTTCATGGCCATGACGATGACGCCCAGCACATAATCGTCAACCTTGACGCCGGCCAGCGGCAGGCCAAAGAACGCGATGTAGATCTGCAGGAACGCCGGCGTACCGCGGATGATATTCACATAGATGCCGGCAAGGCAACGCAGGATGCGCGACTTGGAGATGCGCATGAGTGACAAGGCAAAGCCAAAGGGAATGGCCAACGGAAATGCCACGAGCACGATCGAGAGCGACATGAGGAAGCCTTTGAATACGATCGGCAGGCTCTGAACCAAAATGACCGGGTTCAGGAACAGGCGAAGGAACATGTTGGAATTCCATGCCTCGACCCACGGCTGCTCCTTAAGGTCGGCCAGGAAGTTATCGAATGCCGTCACGCCCTTAATCTCGACGGAAGGAATCTTGGAGATCTTCTTGGTTGAACCGTCAGCCAACGTGTAGGTGCCGCTAAAAGCCTCGTCGCCGCCCTCGACGGGGAAGGTCACGCCGTAGACCTCGACACGGAAATAGCCGCCGGCCGGATCCGTCTCGCCAAAATCGATCTTGAGCGTCTGGCCGTCGACCTTGCACGTAGGCTTCATGGGCGTACGGTCCATGAGGTCCTCGCCCGAGAGCATCGTCAATCGCGTGTCATCGGTACCAAACGTCGTGCCGTCGACAAACGTCAGCGATAGACCGCTCAGCTCCTCGTCGGCATCGGCCTGAACTTCCCAGGTAATGCGCGTCTCGGTGCCGCCGACCACAGCGCTGCCCGAACCGGTGTTGGGTCGGGCAGTAATCTTTGCGGTCTCAAGCGCCTGGGCGGTCGTGGGCGCATATGCCCCCGCGCACACCAGCGCGAGCGCCACGGCCATGACGCAGGCTAGCTTTTGGAGCAAGGCGGGCAGTGGAAAACGCTGCTCCGTGGCCCCTTTGTTCAGTCGAGACAAGGTGGCTCCTATCGTAGAAGTTGCCGGCAAAACGAGACGGAAACGCTCTCCGTCAAGAGAAGCGCAAAGGCCCTCTCCGCAAAATGGAAAGGGCCCGCGCGCAATCAAGTGACTATTTTACTTGATGTTGTACTTAGCCATGAGGGCGTCAACGGTACCGTCGTCGGTCAGGTCCTTGATGGCCTGGTTGATGTCGTCCTTGAGCTTGGTGTTGCCCTGGTTGATGGCGATGGCGTACTCCTCGCCGGTGCTGACCTGCTTGATGGTCTGGCAGGTGTTGAACTGCTCGGCGGTCAGCTGGCTGG
This sequence comes from uncultured Collinsella sp., assembly GCA_905207015.1. Taxonomy (GTDB): domain Bacteria; phylum Actinomycetota; class Coriobacteriia; order Coriobacteriales; family Coriobacteriaceae; genus Collinsella. Next base: position 26,122 of record CAJLJQ010000005.1, read on the forward strand.
CAACGGAGCGGTTGGTGACTACGGCATCGCCCTTATCGGACTGCAGGGCGCTGAAGCACTCGGTGGCGTCCTTGTAGGGAACGATCTTAGCCTTGGGGAAGTTTTCCTGAGCAAAGGCCTCGGCGGTCGATCCAGACTGGACGATGATGGTAGCGTCGGCGTTGTTGAGCTTCTCGCTGTAGTTGTCGGCCGTGATGTCGGTGTTATCGACCTTGGTCACGATAGCCTGATCGTCCATGTAGTAGGAATCGGAGAAAGTGACTTCCTTCTCACGCTCGGGCGTGTCGGTGATAGCCGCGATGGAAACGTCATACTTGGCGCCCGAAGCGACACCCGGAACCAGCGTGTCAAAGTCATTGTTGACGTACTCGACATCCAGGCCCAGCTTGTCGCCGATAGCCTTGATAAGCTCAAGGTCAAAGCCCTGATAATCGCCGTTGTCGTCCTTGTACTCAAACGGAGCGTACTCGGCAGAGGTGCCGACGGTCAGCGTACCGTCCTTGACGAGCGCGTACTCCTTGGAGCCGTCGACCTTCTCGACCTTAGCGTCGTCAGAGCTGCTGGAACCGGCATCAGAACCAGAGGCGGCGTTGGACGAGCCGCAGCCCGTCAGTGCGAGGGCGAGTGCCATGGCGCCCGTGGCGGCAAATGCGCCAAGCTTCTTCAGCTTCATAATCAGTCTCCTTCCGGTGACCCCGTTTGATTCAGAGGTCTGCAAAAACTGTTGGATATTATGCGCCCGTTTGGAAGAATCCGCAATTAGAAAACTGATTGAAACAAACCCATAACGTGAATGGAACACTCCACTTTATGACAGTCATTACTGCTGCAATGACCTTAACAGTTTGATTTCAGCCGCATAACCTGCAAGTTCGTTCGGTGTCTCCAAAATGAATGGCAATGCGCGCAAGCGGCCATTCGATACAATATTCTGCATAACCTGCATACCGCCGCCAAACTCCTCGCTGCCAAGGTAGCCCTTGCCGATGCACTCGTGACGATCTTTATGGGCACCACTGGGGTTCTTCGAATCGTTGATGTGTACGGCACGCAAGCGGTCGATACCCACCACGCGGTCGAACTCGTCGAGTACGCCGTCCAGATCATGGATGATGTCGTAGCCGGCATCGCTCACATGGCAGGTGTCCAGACACACGCCCAGCTTGTCCGATAGCTCTGGACGCCTGGCGGCAGCACCCTCGATAATGCGCGCCAGCTCTTCAAAGCTACGGCCCACCTCGGTACCCTTTCCCGCCATGGTCTCGAGCAGCACCGTCGTCTGCTGGCCCTCAAACATCACCTGGCACAGGGCGTCGACGATCATCTGAATGCCGGCGTCGGAGCCCTGCCCCACATGCGCGCCGGGGTGGAAGTTGTAGTAGTTGCCGGGCAGTGCTTCCAGACGCTGCAAGTCCTCGGCCATTGCCTCCAAGGCGAACTCGCGCGCCCGCTCTTTAGCCGAACAGGGGTTATAGGTATACGGAGCATGAGCCACAAGCGGGCCAAAATCGTTTTGCTCCATAAGCTCGCGCAGGGCCGCCACATCATCCATATCAAGGTCTTTCGCCTTGCCGCCGCGCGGGTTGCGCGTGAAGAACGCAAAGGTATTGGCGCCAATGGACAGCGCCGTCTCCCCCATCGCCCGATAGCCCTTCGTCGTCGAAAGATGACACCCAATCGTTAGCATCTCCAGCTCCCCCTCATCAGTTGCGGTGAAATAGTTCCTGTCGATGCCCTATTCTGCCGCAAACAGGAACTATTCCACCGCAAGTTATAAAAGGGTCATGAGGAGCGCGTTTTGCCGAAGACCTTAAGCACCGCCGTCACGGGGCCAGGCTGGAAACGTCGGCGCACATCGTCGAGACGCTCGGGAATATCGATGTGTTGCGGGCAGTGACGCGCGCATTTGCCGCATTTAACGCAGTTGCTCACCAACTTGGGCTCGCTCGTCCGCACCGCGCTCGCCGTAAAATACTGCGATAGACCCGTAAACCAGCTGTGCGCATAGCTTGCATTGTAGGCGGCAAAACACCCAGGGATATTGATGCCTTTGGGACACGGCATGCAGTAGCCGCATCCCGTACAAGGCACGCGATTCGATTTTTCAAATTCCGTCAGCACGCGCGCAATGGTATCGAGCTGAGCGCCCGTCATCGAATCCGGCAGGGCTCGGTCGGCCAGCGCCGCGTTCTCATCCACTTGCGCGGTATCGGTCATGCCCGAAAGCAGCATCGTGACCTGAGGATGGTTCCACACCCACGAAAGCCCCCAGGCGGCAGGAGTGCGCAGGCGCGGGTCATGGGCGCCATCGAGCACGGCGCGGGCCCGCGGCGGCAGCTTGCCCGCCAAACGCCCGCCCAACAGCGGCTCCATCACAAACACCGCGAGCCCGCGCTCGGCGGCTGCCATGAGTCCCGCCGTCCCCGCTTGGTAGCGCTCTCCAGCGTAGTTGTACTGGATCTGGCAAAAATCCCAGTCATACGCGTCAAGCATCGTCAGGAAATCCGCGGCGCTGCCGTGATACGAAAAACCAATCTGGCGAATGCGCCCCGCCGCCTTTTGACGCGCAATCCAGTCCTCGATGCCCAACGCCACCACGCGCTCCCACTGGGCGGGCGAGGTGATGTTGTGCATAAGGTAGTAGTCGATATGGTCGGTCCGCAAACGGTGCAGTTGCTCGTCAAAAAAGCGGTCGAAGTCCTCCGCACATTTGCACGAAGCGTGCGGCAACTTAGTCGCCAGCAACACCCGGTCGCGCAGCCCCAAGCGCTCAAGTGAGGCGCCCACGCTTGCCTCGTTACCGGGATAGAGATACGCGGTATCCAGATAATTGATCCCCTGCTCCACCGCATGGGAAATGATGGCGTCGGCTGCCTTCGCGTCCGGATGGCCCGGCGCACCGGGAAACCTCATGCAGCCCAGACCGAGAGCGGATATTCGGTTACCACTTTTGGGGTCAACGCGGTATTGCACGGCCCCCCCTTCGCCATCAGCACCCCGGCACGGCGAAACACAACGGTCACGCGGCCGAAACATCATGGAATCGCAATCGAGAACGTATCGTAACGCAGCAGAAATCGAGCCGTCACGCCAGCGCTTTAACATCAGCAAAAAGCCCGATGAAAGGAGCCACCCATGCCCGCGCTCGACCTTCGGAACCTCGCATCCCAGCTCAAAAGCACCGATTATCGCTGGGTCGACCTCACCCACACGCTCTCGTGCGACACCCCACACTGGTTTGGCTTTAAGCCGTGAGTTCCCATGCGTTTGTTCTTCTAAATACCGCTATCCCGAGCACGCAACACGCTCCGGTAAAACCAGAGTTGAGGCTAACTTTAGGACCCCACGATCTCGTCTTCATCATCACGGCAAAGGACGACGCCGGCGCTTCCCAGCGCAGCGACAGCAATCAGGGCCCCCACAACGATAGGAGCAGCTCCGCACAAGCCCTGCATGCCCGCGACAAGCGCGGCTGTAGGACCAAGACAACCCAGTGCAAGTGCGACGGCGGCAATAGCGATATCTCGAGCGTTCATGAGACCACTTCCTCCACAGGAAAGACCTTGCTTCTCATGACTTAGTGTGCCCCGCTCCCATATGCGCGGCGTACTGCCACGGTAAGCGCTCTGTTAACTCAAGCACGCTCAAAAAACGGGCGTCCTTACGTTGCCCTAAAGCTCGGTAAAGACGCCCATCCGCCAAATATCCGTAATGCAGAAAAATTACCAACCGGTGTAGTAGTCGGTGGTTCCGGCAGCGCAGCCGGAGTCATAGACCTTGCACTCGCCCTTGGAACCGGTAAACGTGGAGCCTTGGGCCTTATCGCCCGCGGCAACGACGTAGTAACCATCGGAATCGCGCCAAAAGCCCTCGGAATCCTGCGTCCACTCGCCCGTGCGGTGATGGTAGAGCACGTTGCTGCTGTAATAGGTCTCGCGGCGGCCGTTATAGTTATTGACGCCGCTCAAGCGCGTCAGACCCGAGCCGTTCGCGTAATACGCAGCAGACGTGTAAGACGGGCTGGAGCCGGCGTTGCAATACGAAGCCTGGGCGGCCGCGGCCTCGGCCTCGGCGGCCTCAAACTCAAGCGCCTCACGCTTGGCATCCTCGAGCGTGGCGCGAAGCTCATCGAGCTCGGTCGACTTGGCATCGACCTCCCCCATCGTCAACAGGCTACCCGCACCGTCGATGCAACCCTGCAACACAGCGCGCTCGTCATCGGTAGCATAGTCGCCATACATATTCATAATGATCTGAGCGCGTATCTCCAGGGAGTCGCGCTTTGCCCCCATCGAGGCGTTCCACTCCTGCATAGAGCCATAACCGTCGCCGCGGTAGTCGACGGGCTGCGTCAGCGTCGCCTCGGACGGCGTAGATCCGACCGTATCGGATAGTGTTGCCGCGTGGGCATCAGTTGCGCCGGCGCCCGCCAAAAGTGCCACGGTCAGAGCGGCGGAAAGGGCGGCGGCTTTCGGTTTTCGTGAATCGATCCTCATGTAGCTGGAAACCTCCGTAGTGCGTTTTTGCTGCGTTTGAGCTGCGTGTGATTCGATCGCGCTGCATAGTACCCCGAGCAAATCGCGACCTGCGGTTTTACTCAAAAGGCGCACGTCAATTGCGTAAAACTCACATCCTCTCAACAGGAGTTTTCCACAACTCGAATGCATAAAGCGTGTCAAAAACCCTGTTTTTGCACCCTCTCTATGCAGAAACGACGCCTGTGCAACCATTGTTCGCACAGGCGCCTTGAGCAGGCATTTTATGCAGTTATACCTATCGAGTCGCAAGGGGTCCTTGCACAAGTCGCCTTACTCGTCCAGCGCGGCAAAGGCCTGCTTCAGATCCCAAATGATATCCTCGGCGTTCTCGGTACCGATGGAAAGACGGATCGTGGAGGGCGTGATGTTCTGCTCGGCGAGCTCCTCGGCAGAGAGCTGGGAGTGCGTGGTGGTAGCCGGGTGCACGACGAGCGACTTGACGTCGGCCACGTTGGCGAGCAGCGAGAACACCTGCAGATGATCGATGAACTTCCATGCAGCCTCCTGGCCACCCTTAATCTCAAAGGTAAAGATCGAAGCACCGCCACGGGGGAAGTACTTCTGATAGAGCTCGTGATCGGGGTGCTCAGGCAGGCTCGGGTGATTCACCTTGGCGACGTGGCTGTCGCCAGCCAGGAACTCAACGACCTTCTTGGTGTTCTCGACATGACGGTCGACGCGCAGCGACAGAGTCTCGGTGCCCTGGAGCAGGACCCAGGCGTTGAACGGGCTGATGCAGGCGCCCTCGTCACGCAGCAGGATAGCGCGGACATAGGTTGCGAAGGCGGTGGGACCGGCAGCCTCGGCAAACGAAACACCATGGTAGGAGGGGTTGGGCTCAGCGATCTGGGCGTACTTGCCACTCGCCTTCCAATCGAAGTTACCGCCGTCGACGATCACACCGCCCAGCGAGGTACCGTGGCCGCCGATGAACTTAGTTGCGGAGTGGACGACGATGTCCGCGCCGTGCTCGATGGGGCGGATGAGGTAGGGCGTGCCGAAGGTGTTGTCCACCACCAGCGGAATGCCGTACTTGTGCGCCAGCTCGGCCAGCGCGTCGATGTCGGGGATGTCACTGTTGGGGTTGCCCAGCGTCTCAATGTAGATGGCGCGGGTCTCGGGGCGGATGGCGCTCTCCACTTCCTTCAGATCGTGGATGTTCACGAAATCGGCGATAATGCCGAAGCCGGGCAGGGTGTGGGCGAGCAGGTTGTAGCTGCCGCCGTAGATGGTCTTCTGGGCGACAAAGTGGCCGCCGTTCTGACCCAGCGCTTCCAGCACGTAGGTAATGGCCGCCGCGCCGGAGGCCAGCGCCAGCGCCGCCACGCCGCCTTCCAGAGCAGCCACCCGTTTTTCCAGCACGTCCTGCGTGGAGTTGGTGAGACGGCCGTAAATGTTACCGGCGTCCGTCAGCCCGAAGCGGGCGGCGGCGTGGGCGCAGTCATGGAACACGTAAGAGGTGGTGGCGTAAATGGGAACGGCCCGGGCATCGGTAGCGGGGTCGGCCTGCTCCTGACCGACGTGGAGCTGCAAAGTTTCAAATTTATAGTCAGACATAATGATTATTTCCTTTCTTCAGTCAAATATTATCTTTGGTGTTTGGAACATCGGTGATACATTCGGCCAAAGCGGAAATTCGCCCTTACGAGGGTCTCAAAGTGATTTTTCATGGGATTTCCTCCCTTCAAAACTTACCTGTTCGGTAGGTATTTGCATCATACCACGAATTTCCTACCAAGTCAATCGGTTTTTTATCAAATTTTCCCTACTTGTCCGGTAGGAAAACCGGCGATATGACCAAGGCGTGAAAAAGCCGGTTCCGCCAAGCTTTTTTCCTTTGACAAATTTCGATTGCATGATAGAATGTAGGCGAAAACTCCCCAATAAAAACAGACAGGAGCGTCCCCCATGGAGATTTCCTACACCATTTTCGACCTGCTTTTCTATCTGCTGCTCTACGCCTTCCTCGGCTGGTGCGTCGAAGTCTTTTGCGCCGCCGTGAAAAACGGGCGGTTTGTGAACCGTGGTTTTTTGAACCTGCCCCTGAATATGCCCTGCGGCATTGCCGCCGCGCTGCTGCTGCCGGTGCTGGGCACCATGAACCACAAGACCATCTTGCAATATATCATGACGCTGGTGATCTATATTCTGGTCCGGTGCGTGACCGACCAGTTTGTCCGGGGCGTCAGCCGGGGAACCTTTGCCACCGCGCCGAAGGGAAGGCCGTTTTTCCTCAACGCGGCCGCCGCGGCGGTCGTCATGCTGCTGGTGTATCTGGTGGTGCATCCCGGCATGATGGGACTTTTGTACCTGATGCCAAAGTGGCTGGAACGGACGCTGGTCATCGCAGGGATCGTCCTGATTCTGGCGGACTTCATCGGCGTGATGCGCGCCCTGCGCACCAGCAGCGCCACCCGGCTGAATAAGGCCGGGCAGGAGACCACCCAGCGCATGGCCGACCGGATCAGCAATACCATCTGGCGGCGTCTGCAAAAAGCCTACCCCGGCCTTGCGGCGGCGGACGTTCCGGGGCCGGAACGGTATGTCTTTGCCCGGGGCATCTGCTTTGACAAGCTGGTGTGGGTATTCCTCGTAACCTCTTTCTTAGGGGCGCTGATCGAAATGGTCTTCTGCCGGGTCACGTCGGGGCGGTGGATGAGCCGTTCCGGCGTGCTGTACGGGAGCTTCAGCTTCGTGTGGGGTCTTGGCGCGGTGGTGCTGACCATCACCCTACAGCGGATCGCGGACAAGCCCGACCGGCGGATCTTTCTCGCGGGCTTCGTCATCGGCGGCGCTTACGAGTACCTTTGCAGCGTGTTCACCGAGCTGGTATTCGGCACGGTGTTCTGGGACTACAGCAAAATGCCCCTGAACATCGGCGGCCGCACCAACGTGCTGTACTGCATTTTCTGGGGACTGCTGGCTGTGGCATGGATCAAGGTGCTGTATCCGCCCATGAGCAAGGGCATTGAAAAGATTTCGCCGCTGCTGGGGAAGGTGGTTACATGGGTTATCATCTTTTTTCTGGCCTGCGACGGTCTGCTCACCGCCGCCGCCATGCTGCGCTACACCGACCGTCAGAACAACCCGGAACCCAAAAATGTGGCCGAAGCGTTTCTGGACGACACCTATGACGACGACTGGATGGAACACCACTGGCCGAACATGGTGGTCACAAAGGACGTGGAATCATAACGAAAACCGCCCCCGTAAAACGGCGCAAGCCGTTTTACGGGGGCATTCTGTTTAGGGCCTATCTGAAAACCGTCAATATGCCCAAACAGCGGGTCTTTTCCGGTTTCCAGATAGACCCTAATTCTGCTTTTCTTCCGAAATTTTCTCGTTCATTTTCCTAACATTCCGCTTGCCGATGGCAAACTGGACGCCCCAGATCACCGCGAAAATCAGGACAAACACCCCGAAATAGCTCAGAAACCCCGCCGCACTGTGCTCCATCCAATACGCCACATAGGCGATGGGCAGCATGATAAGGGAAATGATGAAGAAATACACGCCGGTCTGCCGGGCAATGCTCCAGCTTTCCATCTCCCAGATCACGGAGCTTGCCGCGAAGCCCACGCCCAGCAGTCCGCAGAGAAGCGCCTGCAGGGCGACGGCTCCGATTTCACTGCCCAGCGCCTCCGCCAGTTCCGGCACGCAGGGGGAATAATATCCGCCTGCCCATCTCAGTGAAATACAGATCGTAATGACATACCCGATGGCGATTCCGATGGGGAAACCCAAGGCCCCCCGCAAAAACAGCTTCTTTTTCATATTTCACACCTCATATTCCTAAAATTTCCTTGACCTTGGGGACGCAGCGTCGGGAAATATACGTGACCGTCCCGCCCCGCAGCTTCACGCAGATCGTGCCGGTAAAGCTCAAGTCAAAATAGTCGATCTTCTTCAGGTTGATGATCTCCGAATTGGAAATGCGGACGAACTGATGAGGGTTCAGCCGCTGCTCCGCCTCGTACAGCCGAAGGCGCAGGACGTATTCGCCCTTTTCCGTGACCGCGTAAACCTTCCCGGCGCCGGCGTAGACCCGAATCAGCTCCGCCGGTTCCAGCACCTCGATCTTCCCGTCCTTCATGCCGGAAAGGATGCAGGGGGCATCGCCTGACAGTTTTTTTACCAGCTGGTTGACCTCCTCCGTTACGGTGGCGGTCAGGATCACGACCTTTGGCTCCGGGTACGCGCCGTCGATTCTGATTTCTACCTGCATGGTCTTCCACTCCTTTCTTTGATTGCATTATAGAAAAAGTTTTCCCCCTCCGCAACCGTTTTTCAACAGTCGGTCGTTTTCGGACCGTAAGCGGCAAAAAAAGCAGGGGCGGCAAAAGCCGTCCCTGCCCGCGTATTTAATCCGAGGTTCCCTAACATACCATACCCTTGGCTCTCCCTCCGGGAGAGCTGTCACCGCAGGTGACTGAGAGGGCACCGCGCACTGGTTTTCCCCTCTCCGTCCTCGCTTTGCTCGGCCACCTCTCCCAAGGAGAGAGGCAAGGGAGTTCTTTGTCAATCCACAGCCCGCCGGGCGGCGGACTCGGTGTATGTCCAGCTCCGGAAATCCGAAATGCTGCAATAGCTGTTTTCCAGAATGTCCATCGCGGTGGAGGCAATTTCGGGGTCGCGGTCATGGGTCAGCCCTTTAATGTAGGGCAGTGCGCCATCCCCAAGGCTGCTCATGTGCCCCATGTCGATGGTCTCCAGCTGCCCCGACTGGTAAGCGCGGACATTGTACCGGGCGACCTGCGTGTCCACGTCCGCCCAGAAGGTGACGCACCCCAGAATCAGCGCGCAGATCACCGCCCCCTTCATGTAGGGGAATCGGGGCTTAAACAGCCACACGGACACGAGGATCGTGGTGACCCCCAGCCAGAGCATGAAAACTTCCGTCAGCACCCGCTTTCTCGTCAGGCCGTAGCCGCCAATGTAAAGCAGCATTTTGGCGCTGGCCGCGGCGATGAGGAACAGCGCCGCCAGCCCGAGGAACAGGCACAGCCCTCTGGTCAGCGCCGGGGCACCGGCCTTCTTTTCCACCAGTCCCATGGCAAGGCACATCAGCCCCAGATTGATAAAGCTCAGCCACGCCATCTCGAAAAATCCCCGGCGGGCGTATTCCGCCAGCGTGTATCCATCGGGCAGAATTCCCGCGAAGCCGCCGCCGAAGTACGCCAGCTGGCTCAGCAGATACACGGCGTAGATCAGGCACACTGTTCCCAGCAGAATGTTCACGGTAATGGCGCTGAAGCCCTGGAAGGGCTTTGCTTCCTTCCCGTTTTTCTCCCCGTATTTCAGCCCCACGCCCCGGGAATACAGTATCCACCCGGCAAACACGCCGAAGAACAGGGAGAGCAGCGGCTCCGACCAGTCGGTATCGGGGAGCATATCCATCAGCCCCTCAAACGCGGCGTCGGCCTGCATCAGAAGGACGATCAGCACTGCCGCCACCGGCAGGGCGATCAGTACGCCGAGGATCGCCGCGCCGCCCCGTTTTCCCGCCGTACCGGCGTTTTTCCGGGCGTCGTTCAGTCCCCGGGCGGCGGCGCTCATACTGCCCACGCCCAGCGTGAACAGCGCCCGGGGAGCGTCCAGCGCCGACGCGATGCCGCCGGACTCCCGGCGGCTCTGCCCCGCCATCCGGCAGAAGCCAAGGTTCACGGCAAACAGCGCCATCAGCAGCATCCCCGCCTTCATGTCGCCGTCCGACGACCGGGCAAACCCGACGAAGATCACCGCCGCCAGAATCAGCAGCGCCGCCTCATATTTCCCCGGCCGGAAGCCGCAGCGCAGCAGATACCAAAAACTGCACCCCGTCAGAGCCACCGCCCCCAGGGCAAATCCCAGACAAAAACCGCCGTAAAGAATGCTGTTCCACGTAAACGTGCCAAAAAGCAGCACCAGAAGGACAAAAATCAGTTCCCGTTTTCCCGCAGGATACCGGGGCAGCGTCCGTTCTTCCATAATATTGCTCCTTCCTTTATCGTTTCCATGGGTCGTCGTCCTGCACGAACTCGAACAGGTCGCCCGGCTGGCATTGCAGCTCCCGGCAGATGGCGTCCATGGTGCTCATGCGCACGGCCTTGGCCTTGCCGGTTTTCAGAATGGACAGGTTGGCGGGCGTCATGCCCACCCGGTTCGCCAGCTCAAGGGAAGTCATTTTCCGCTTTGCCAGCATCATATCCAGATTCACAATAATCGCCATACGCCGCCTCACACCGTCAGATCGTTTTCTTCCCGGATCTCCACCGCGGCGGCCATGACGTTCTTCACCACGCTCACCGCCAGCGCCAGAAACGCCATGATCACGGTCATGAAGATCAGGGGCGGGTAGAAGAACGCGGCGGGCAAACAAATGCCGCTTACCGCCGCGCAGCACCAGCGGATGCGCCGCAGAAACCGGACGTTCTGTGTAACGAACACATCCTCCTTCAGAATATTCCGCACCAGCCGCTCCATGCAGGATAGCGCGTACAGCACCGCAGGGACGCAGCAGTAAAACCCTACCATGATCGCCGCCGCGCCATACCGCCCCAGCGGCCGCAAAGTCTGATACCACCGCAGCAGTCCCGGCATGGCAAAAGTAAGCAGGCAGATGATAATGAACAATCCCCGGCTGCACCAAAGTGTAAATTTCGCAGAAAGCTGTGAATTCATAAAAGCACCTCCGTTTGCATGGAGTGTACCACAGAAATTATTGAATGTCAATAATTATTTTCCCGCTTACGAGAATCGCATTTTCCCGCCGCCCGAAAACTTGTTACAGAACTTCATACGAGCTTAACATTTTCCCACTTTAATCGTTAATATTTTACCGGTATAATAAGGCCATAAAGATTAAGACAACACCGGCCCCGCCGCAAGGCACATGGGGCAGTATATAAATTTGCTACCAACCTTCATCTTTTTCATTTTTTCCTCTCCTCTTTTCTTGTTGCAAAATCCGCGGTGATGAGCCGCGGATTTTGCATTTCTTTTTAATCAAAACTTAAGCTGTCCGCACCGTTTTCCGTTGCAAACACGGATATATTATGGTATAATAGGGGAAATTCACATTAGGGTGATGGAATGTTTGCCAAATATCTTCTGATTTTCTTCGTGTCCATGGTGCCGCTGGTGGAGCTGCGGGGCAGTATCATTATGGCCGTGGGCATGGATCTGGACTACTGGACGTCTCTTGCGGTGTGCGTCGTGGGCAATATGCTGCCGGTGCCGCTGATCTATTTCTTCGCCCGGAAGGTGCTGCACTGGGGCGCGGATAAAAAATATATCGGGAAGTTCTTTTCCTACTGCCTGGAAAAGGGCGAAGCCGCCGGTCACAGGCTGATGAAAAAGGCCGGTCGGGGCGGGCTGTTCGTGGCGCTGATGCTGTTCGTCGGCATTCCCATTCCCGGCACCGGCGCGTGGACGGGAACCCTCGCGGCCAGTTTTCTGGACATGGGCATCAAAACCACGGCGCTGTCCGTTTCTCTGGGCGTCATTATCGCGGGAATCATCATGGGAGCCGCCAGCATGGCAGGCGTCCATGTCTTCGGATTATAAGGAGGAAACATAAATGTCCGATTGTCTGTTCTGCAAAATCATTGCGGGGGATATCCCCTCCACCAAGGTCTACGAGGATGATTTGGTCTTCGCCTTCCGGGACATCAATCCCCAGGCGCCGACCCACATTCTGGTGATTCCCAAGACCCACATCTCCGGCTGCAACGGCGTCACGGAAGAGAACAGCGCCGTCGTCGCCCACATTTTTGAGGTCATCCCCAGAATCGCGGCGGCGGAGGGGCTGGCGGGTGGCTACCGGGTGGTCAGCAACTGCGGCGCCGACGCGGGTCAGACCGTGCCGCACCTGCATTTCCACATCCTCGGCGGCAAAACCCTGGCGCTGGATATGGCGTGACATCTTAGGGCCTATCTGAAAACCGGCATCCTTCGGGTGCCGGTTTTTCGCGCTTGACATCTTACATTTTTTTGCTATACTAACCTTGGATCGCAAAACAAATAAGGCAGCACCGCGCAATTCGGCAAGGAGGCACAGCAGAAGATTTTGTGCCAGATCAAAGTTTCCAAACCGGAGGAATACTGGATGTATTTCCCGGTTTGGAAACTGCCGAGCTGGCGCAAAAGATTCGCTGTGACCCGCAGACGCAATTGTGCGGTGTTGCCTAAAGTCTTCGGGGAGCCGGAAAGACCGGCTGAGAGTGGGCGTGTGCGCCCTGACCCGTGAACCTGATACGGCTAATACCGTCGGAGGGAAAGATGCATATATGGGATACCAGAAGTATCGCGTTGCACCTGGACGGTTTGCAATGCGATACTTATTTTTTTTGGAGGTTCCCAAAATGAAAACCAAAAGACTGACGGAAAGCGCCATGCTGCTGGCGCTGGCCATTGTGCTGGAGCTGATCTCCAAGGCCATCATCCCCGAAATGCCCTTCGGCGGTCAGGTGACGCTGGTGGCCATGCTCCCGGTGGTGCTGATCTCCTACCGCTACGGCGTGAAGTGGGGCTTCGTTTCCGGCTTCTGCTACGCGCTGCTGGAAATGGCACTGGGCGCGAAGACCGTGAGCGCCGCCTTTCAGCCCGGCTATTTCGGCGACGACACCATGATCTTCAAGGCCATCCTCATGTGCCTGCTGGACTATCTGCTCGCCTACACCATGATGGGTCTGGGCGGCATTTTCCGGGATAAGATCAAGAATCCCGGCACCAGCCTGATGTGCGGTTCTCTGGTGGCGCTGGGAGCACGGTATCTGTCTCACATTCTGTCCGGCTACCTGCTGTTCTCCGGCTGGGCGGAGTGGTTCTTCACCCAGGACGGCTTCCCCGCATGGGGCGCGAAGCTGGTGGAGAGCCTCAGCCCCGTCGCGCTGGGCTGGGTCTATTCCATTGTGTACAACGGCTTCTACATGGTTCCCGAGCTGATCCTCACCGCCATCGCGGCGCAGCTGATCGCACGGATCCCGAAGATCGTGGTCAAGGTTGACTGAGAATTTTCCGCAACGTATAGTAACATCGCCCCGGGCTGAAGCCCGGGGCGTTTGTTTTTATGCCTTTGCGATCAATTCATTTTCCATCTGCCACGCGCGGTAGAGGATTTCCGCGGCAGTCTCCCGGGTCAGGGGGGCGTCGGCTTCCAGATTAAAGCCGTTCCGGACGGAAGCCGCCAGAGCGTCCTGCGCCCATGCGGAGGTTTCCGATTCCTCCGCCGACGTTTCCGCGGCTTCCTCCGGAGTGTCCGCCGTCAGCGCCAGAGCGTTTTTCAGCATGACGCCCGCCTCCGCGCCGGTGATGATCTCGTCAGCGCCGAAGGTTTGCTGATCGGGCAGCCCCGCCGTCAGGCCGGAACGCACTGCGGCGGCAAGATAGGGCTGGAGCCACTCAGGGATTTCGTCGGTAAACCCCGCGCCGGTCAGCTCCTCGTCTACGGGGATGTTCAGCGTCCTGACCAGCATGGTGACGAATTCGCCCCGGCTCACCGTCCGTTCCGGGCCGAAGCAGGGATTCCCCGCCACGTTTTCCCCGGAGAAAATCCCGGTGTTCTTCATCCACTCCGCGGCGAACCGGCAGTCCCTGCCCACCGTGTCGGTGTACTGGGTCGCGTCGGCGGGCTTGAGGATGGTGATGGTGACGGTGGCTTCCCGGGAGGTCTTCCCGGAAGCGTCCGTCGCCGTGAAGGTGAAGGAATCGATGCCTACCTTATTCTTCTTGGGCGTGTAGGTGAAGCTTCCGTCCGGCTGAAGGGTCACGGTGCCCCGCTTGGGCCGGCGGACGACGGTGTAGACCATGTCCTCCCCCTCCGGGTCAGCGACCTTCAATTTGCCGTCGGCAGCGAGATTTTTGTAGGTTTCCAGCGCAGAGTCCTCCGCCACGGGGGGCTTGTTTTCCTTGCCCCGGATGCCGATGGTCATGGCGGCGGACGCCTCCACGCCGCCCGGGTAGATGGGCAGGTAGCCCACCTCGGCGGATTCATCCAATTCGGTCAGGCGGGGAGAAAAGGTCATCTGCGCCGCCTGTTCGGCGGTGAGAACGTCGCCGGGAACGAGAACGCGGCTGCCCAGCATCACGCTGCCTACCTTTTTATCCGGCAGACTGGTGATGCAGATGCCCGCAATGGGGGTCTCCCCGGAAAAGTCCTCCGCCGAGAAGCAGTAAACGCTGTCGCAGTCCACCTCGGCGGCAGCCGCGCCGCAGGACAGCCCCGCGATGCAGCATACCGCCAGCAGCAGAGCCAATAATCGATTTCGGAACATGGCAATACCTCCAAAAAATGATTTCCGGTGGTATTGTTTGCCAATGTTGGAAAAATTATTCCCACAAATTTTTTGATGGGGTACAAGCCCTTGGCTCCCCCCTGGGGGAGCTGTCACCGAAGGTGACTGAGAGGGTTTTGCACCCCCATTCCACCGGGTTTATAAAAAATTCAAAATTAGGTGCAGACAATCGGCAGCTTTTGTGTTATACTATTAAAATCTATACGTGTGCGTTGCGTGCATTATGCTTTTCGCTGTCTGAAGGAGGCGTTTCCTTTGAAATATTGGTTCGGCTACCTCACCGCCGCCATCTTCGGCGCCATCACTTGGGTGCTGATGCGGTTCGGTGAACGGTTTTCTACTCTGGTGGATATGGTGTACCCCTACGTCATCCGCACCTCGGAGTCCATTCTTGCCCAGTGGGCAAGCGGCGTGGACTTCCCCGTCTGGCAGCTGCTGGCCGTGGCGCTGGGCGCGCTGATCCTTGCCAGCATTGTGCTGATGATCGTGCTGAAATGGAACCCCATTCAGTGGGGCGGCTGGGTGCTCGCGTTTTTTGCCGGTATTTACATGCTCCACACCATGCTCTGGGGTCTGAATTACTACTCCGGCCCTCTGGCCGACGACATGCGGCTGGATGTGGGCAGCTACAATCTGGAGGAGCTGACCGAAGCTACCGAATACTACCGGGACAAAGCCAACGCCCTTGCCCTGCAAGTCAACCGGGACGGAAGCGGCAACGTGGCCTTTGCGGACTTCGACGCGCTGGCGGGCAAGGCCGGCGAGGGCTTCCAGACGCTGACCTACGACTACTTCTACCCCATTTTTGCCGGCTCCACCCTTCCGGTGAAGAAGCTGGGCTGGGCGGATATGTATTCCTCCATGGGCATCACCGGCGTCACCTTCGGCCTGACCGGCGAAGCCTGCGTCAATCCCCAGATCCCCGGCGTGTCCCTGCCCTTTACCATGTGCCACGAAATGGCCCACCGCATGTGCATCGCCCCGGAACGGGACGCCAATTTTGCCGCGTTCCTCGCCGCCTCCGTCCATTCCGACCCGGAATTCCAGTACAGCGCCTACTTTATGGCCTTCCGCTACTGCTACAGCGCCCTGAGCAGCGTCAATAACCAGTCCGCCGCGGCGGCTGCCGCACGGGTGAGCGCCGGGGTCAACGACAATCTGAAATTCGACATGGCTGCCTACAACAGCTTCTTCAATTCCAGGAAAAGCACCGCCGCCACGAACCTCGCCGACGCCGCCAACGACACCTATCTCAAGGTCAGCGGCGACGAAAGCGGCGTCGCTTCCTACGGCGAGGTCTGCGACCTGCTGGTGAACTGGCACATCCAGACCGTGGTGCTGCCCTCCATCACCGTGGAGGAATCCCCCTTCGACCCCTACGACGAAACGCAGGTGGACCTGAGCGGCATCGTCAACGCAAGGTGACAGCCATGATGAGACAGATTTTGGATGCAGGTCTGCCCGAGCTGGGACTTGACCTGCCGGAAAGCGCGCGCCAGACCCTCTGCGATTTTGGCGCGGCGGTTATCAAGCAGAACGAGGTCATGAACCTCACCGCCATCACCCAGCCGGATCAAGTGGCAAAGCTCCATTTGCTTGACAGCCTGACGGTGCTCACCGCCGCCGATCTGCGGGGAAAGCAGATCATCGACGTGGGCTGCGGCGCGGGATTTCCCGGCGTGCCGCTGGCCATCGCCTGCCCGGAAGCGCGCGTTACCCTGCTGGATAGTCTGGGCAAGCGCATGAAGTGGCTGGA
>CAJLJQ010000006.1:0-40367 GCA_905207015.1 uncultured Collinsella sp.
GGCCCGATTTTGCCTCTTGACAATGTCCTGCTCATATTAAAAGGAACGTCCCTAAGTGCCGGCCGCAGCTACAGTAGCCCAAAGTGCTTGGCGGCGTTGTAAATGCCGTCGTCGTCTACGGCGGTCGTCACGTAGGTCGCCGCGGCCTTCACGGTATCCTGCGCGTTGCCCATGGCCACACTTGTGCCCACGGCCGAGAACATCGACAGGTCGTTCTCGCCGTCGCCAAAGGCGATCGCCTCGCTCGCGTCGATGCCCAAGCGCTCCAGCGTCGCCGCCACGCCCAGGTCCTTGCCGCCGTTAGCGGGAATAATATCGCAGAACAGATCGCACCAGCGCGTAGTGAGCGAATGCGACACCGCGTCGGTCACGATATGCTCGTCGGCCGGATCAACAAAGGCGCAAAACTGGTAGACCGGCGCGTCAAAGGCATGGTCAAACGGCTCCTCGTGATAGACGATTCCCGCGTTGTTGCCGGCCGCCACCACGCGCTCGGACAGGCGATTCACAAACGAGTTCTCGCCCTGCATGCACAGCGAGTCGTAGCACCCCTCGGCCACCTGGTCCACAATCACCGCAACATCGTCCGGATCGATCGGGCAGCTGCGGTAAACGCCCTTGCCATCAAAACAATGCTGGCCCGAAAGCGTAATGTACGCATCCCAACCCAGGCCGAACAGCCAATCCGGCATCTGGTAGGTCGGGCGACCCGTGGCGATCACGCACGCAATCCCCTGCTCATGAAAGCTGTCGAGCACCTGCTGCGCCGACGCCGGAATCCGGTGCGTCTTAAAACTCAGCAGCGTGCCGTCGATATCGAAAAATGCGGCCTTGATCATCCTCGCCTACTCCTCGCCCTCGAGCTTTTCACTCGCCTCGAGCCACGCCATCTCCAGCTCGTCCATGGCGGCGTGGGCCTCGTCGATCTTTGCCTGCTGCTCGCCGAGCGCCGTGTAGTTGGTAGGATCGACCTGGGCCATGGCGGCCTCGGCCTCCTCCACGCGAGCGCGCTGCGTTTCCATCTTGCGCTCGAGCGAGCTCACCTCACGACGGAGCTTTTGGCGCTCGGCATTGGAAAGGCCGTTGGGCTGACCGCTCGACTTGGGCTTTTCGGCCGCAGCTGCCGCGGCACCGGTGTCGAACGTGCCGGTCTTGGCGCTCGGCGCACCCACGGGCTCGCCCTCGGCGGTGGCGTTGCACAGGCGCAGGTACTGGTCGACGCCGCCGGGCATATGCGTCAGATGGCCATCGAGCAGCGCCCACTGCTGGTCGGTCACGCGCTCCATCAAAAAGCGGTCGTGCGTCACTAGGATCAGCGTGCCGGGCCAGCCGTCGAGCAGATCCTCGACAATCGCCAGCATATCGGTATCCAGATCGTTGCCGGGCTCGTCCAGGATGAGCACGTTGGGCTCGTCCAGGATCGTCAGCAGCAGCGACAGGCGACGGCGCTGGCCGCCCGAAAGATCGCCAATGCGACTCCAGAGCTGCTGCGTCGTAAAGCCCAGACGCTCGCAGAGCTTCTCGGGCGAAGTCTCCTTGCCGTCGATGACGTAGTACTTCTTATAGTTGCTGAGCACCTCGCGAATCGTGTCGCCCATGTAGGGCTCGAGCTCCTCGAGCTGCTGCGACAGCACGCCAAAGCGCACTGTCTGGCCAATCTTCACGCGGCCGCGCAGGGGCGCGATCTTGCCCTGAATCACGTCGAGCAGCGTGGACTTGCCGGCGCCGTTCTCGCCCAAAAGGCCATAGCGGTCGCCCGCACCGATGAGCCAGGTCACGTCGGTGAGCACCTGCTTGGGCGCGCCATCGGTATCCGCATAGCCGGCGTCCACATCGACCACGTCGATAACCTGCTTGCCCAGGCGGCTCACGGCCAGGCGCTTGAGCTCCAGCTCGTCGCGCACGGGCGGTACGTCGGCAATCAGCTCGCGGGCGGCATCCACGCGAAACTTAGGCTTGGTGGAGCGCGCCTGGGCACCGCGGCTCAGCCACGCGAGCTCCTTACGTGCCATGTTGCGACGGCGCTCCTCGGTAACCGCGGCCATACGGTCGCGTTCCACGCGCTGCAGGATATATGCCGAATAGCCGCCCTCGAAGGGATCGACCTGGCCGTCGTGAACCTCCCACATGCTGGTGCAGACCTCGTCCAAGAACCAGCGATCGTGTGTAACCACGAGCATGGCGCCCTGGCCGCGCTGCCAGCGGGCCTTTAAGTGACGCGCAAGCCAGTTGATGGTGCGCATGTCCAGGTGGTTGGTGGGCTCATCGAGCATGAGCACGTCATAGTCGCCGATCAGCAGGCGCGCGAGGTCCACGCGGCGGCGCTGACCGCCCGAGAGCTCGCCTACCATGCCCTCCCAGGGCACATCGCTAATGAGGCCGGCGAGGATCTGGCGCGTACGCGGACTCGACGCCCACTCATACTCGGGCGTGTCGCCCACAACGGCATGATGCACGGTATCGGTGTCGACAAGCTGATCCTTTTGGCCGAGTAGACCGATCGTGGTGCCGCGGCGGTGCGTCACGCGTCCGTCATCGGGCTCCAGCGTGCCGGCGAGCACGCTCAGCAGCGTCGACTTGCCGTCGCCGTTTTTACCGACAATACCAATGCGGTCGCCCTCGCCCACGCCGAGCGTCACGCTATCGAAAATATGCTTGGTGGGAAACTCTAGGCTGACGGAATCGCATCCCAAAAGAATCGCCATATGCCCTGCTCCTTCGTAGAAATTCAACGTTGTCCATGATAGCAGCGAAAAGGCAGGCCGCACACGACACAAAAAGGCGGGCCATCTCCCGCAAGAGATGACCCGCCTCTCCAATCAGTCCCGCGACAACCGTGGCCGCCGCGGGCCTCAAGCATGTCCCGGACTAGGAGAACATGCCGGTGAGGTAATCATTCAGCCGCTTATCCTTGGGCCGTTGGAAAATCTCGTCGGTCTCGTCGTACTCGACCATATCGCCCATGTAGAAGAACGCCGTGCGATTGGACACGCGCGACGCCTGCTCCATGTTGTGCGTCACGATAACGATGGCGCGGTCGGCCACGATCGACGACATCAGGTCCTCGATCGCCAGCGTCGAGATGGGGTCGAGCGCCGAGCAGGGCTCGTCAAACAGAATCACGTCGGGGTTAAGCGCCAGCGTGCGCGCGATGCACAGGCGCTGCTGCTGACCGCCCGAAAGCGCATAGGCGCTCTTGTCGAGCTTATCCTTGACCTCGTCCCACAGCGCAGCACCGCGTAGGCTCTCCTCGACCATGCGGTCGAGCTCATCGCGGTCGGTGATACCGTGGCGCTTGGGCGCAAACGTGATGTTGTCGCGAATGGACTTACGGAACGGGTTGGGCTGCTGAAACACCATGCCAATGGACCGACGCAGCTCGTAGGTGTTCTCGGCCTTGGTGTTCACGTTGCGCCCACGGTAGTTAATCTCGCCCTCCACGCGGCAGTCGCGAATCTCGCGATTCATCAGGTTGAGGCTGCGCAAAAAGGTCGACTTACCGCAGCCCGAAGGCCCGACGAGCGCCGTGATCTCACCCTTGTGGAAGTCGAGCGACGTATTGTGCAGCGCATGGTGGTCGCCATAGTACACGTTGACGTCCTTGGTGGAGAGCACGACCTCGTCGCTCACGGCCTTGCCGCTCACGCGCACGTGCTTCTCGCTCTCCCCCACGCTCGACAGAAAGTCCTGGGTCTCGGACGTGGCCGCCTCGGTTGCGGGCGTTGCATTCATCTCGCTCATTCGGCCGTCATCTTCCTTGCCAGTTGCTTGCCCACGATACGGGCGACCACGTTAAACAGCAGCACGCAAATCATCAGCAGGGCGGCGGTTCCCCAAACGATCTGCTGGGCCTCGGGGCTGCCCTCGCCGTAAATCTTGTAGATGTGCACGGCAAGCGACTCACCGGGACGGAACACGTTCCAGGCGCAGGTGGGGCTCGACAGGTTAAAGCTCAAGAAGTTCAGGCGAACCGGCGAGCTCATGCCCGAGGTAAAGAGCAACGCCGCGGCCTCGCCAAACACACGGCCGGCCGAAAGCACGATGCCGGTCACGATGGCGGGCATGGCCTCGGGAATCAGGATGTGCAGCGTGGCCTCCCAGCAGGTGAGGCCCATAGCCAGGCACGCATCGCGCTGGGCCTGCGGCACGTCCTCGAGCGCCTGCTGAATCACGCGCACCAGGATGGGGATGTTGAACATGGTGAGCGCGACGGCGCCGGAGATGATGGAGTACTTCCAGCCCAGCTGCACCGAGAACACCAGAAAGCCGAACATGCCCACGACGATGGAAGGCAGCGAGGACAGCGTTTCGATGGCGGTGGAGGCGATGTCGCGGATGGGGCCGTCCGGCGCGTACTCGACCAGGAAGACCGCGCCGCCCAGGCTGATGGGCACCGAGATGATCAGGGTAATCAGCAGCAGATAGAACGAGTCGAACAGCTGGTAGAGCACACCGCCCTGGGTTCCGTTGGCGCGCGCAGGCTGCGTGAGAAAGCCCGGCTGGAACAGCGTCGAGATGCCCTCGAACAGGATGTAGGCCACCATGGAGACGACGATGAGCATGACGATGGCGACGATCGCCGTCAGCACGCCCGTGGCGATGCGGTCCTGCCTTTGGACACGCCCGAGTCTCGCCTCGTCGATATGGATGCGCGTGCTAGCCACGAGCCTTCGCCCCCTTGCGGCCAATGAGATGGATGATCAGGATGAAGATGAGGCTCATGCCCATCAGCAGAAGGCCGAGCGCCCACAGGACGTCGTCCTGGGCCGAGCCCTCGGCATAGACCGCCATGGACGTGGTGAGCGTGGTGGTGATGGTGGAGGCCGGCGACAGCAGCGACGTCGGCATGGCCTCGATACCGCCGATAACCATGCGCACGGCGAGCGTCTCGCCAAAGGCGCGGGTCATGCCAAGGATGACCGCGGTCATGAGCGAGGGCATGGCGCTCTTGAGCACCACGTGCCAGATGGTCTGCCAGCGGGTGTAGCCCAGCGCGAGCGAACCCTGACGGTAGCTGTCGGGCACGGCACGCAGGCCATCGACCGAAAGCGTGGTCATGGTCGGCAGGATCATGACGGCCAGCACGATGGCGCCGGGCAAGATGCCCAGACCCGTGCTCACATGGAAAACGCTCTTCATAAGGCCGACGACCACGTGAAAACCGATCAGGCCAAAGACGACCGAGGGAATGCCGGTCAAAAGCTCAATAAGCGGCTGAAAGACCTTGGAGCCAAACTTAGGCTGGATCTCGACCGCAAAGATGGCAGAGCCGATGGCGATGGGCAGCGCGATGAGCGTGGAGAGCACCATGACCGCAAACGAGGTGACGATCAGGGGCAGGGCGCCGGTGTAGGGCAGGCCATTTTCGGCCGTGTTGGCCAGGTCCCACTTGGTGCCGGTGAAGAACTCGACGACCGAAACGCCGTCCTTGAGAAAAGCCGAGAGGCCCTTTTGGGCGACCATAAAGATGAGCGCGGCAACGACAAGCGTCACGAGCGCTACGCACGCGCCCGTGACGCCCAGGCCCACGTTCTCAAGGTCGCGCTTTGGCAGCTGTTTTGCCATTGCAAACCTTTCCGGGGCGATTACTTATTTAGCGGAGACCTTGCCGCTGGCGTCCTTGACGACCTTCATAGCAGAGACGGGGATAAAGCCCTGCTCCTCGACGAGCTTGCCCTGGACGTCGTCGGAAAGCATGAACTCCAGGAAGGCCTTGGTGGCCTCGTCGGCGTCCTTCGCGCAGTACATGTGCTCGGTAGCCCAGATCTTGAAGGAGTCGTCGGTGACGTTTGCGCTCTTGGGCTCCACGCCCTCGACCTTGATGGCGTTGAACTTGGAGTCGTCGAAGTGCGAGAAGTCGAGGTAGGAGATGGCATTGTCGGTGCTGCCCATCTGAGTCTGGACGTCGCCGGACTTGTCGAGCTCGGCGTCGCCCTTAAAGTCGACGGCCTCGTCGCCAAAGACGGCGGCCTCGAAGGTGGCGCGGGTGCCGGAGCCTGCCTTGCGGTTGAGGACGACGATCTTGGCGTCGTCGCCGCCGACCTCCTTCCAGTTGGTGATCTGGCCGGAGAAGATGCCCTTGAGCTGCTCGAGGGACAGATCATCGACCTTGACGTTCTTGGAGACGACAGGGCCCATGCCCACGACGGCGACCTCGTGATCGACGAGGCTCTTGACCTGATCGGCCTCGAGCTTGGTCTCGGCGAAGACGTCGGAGTTACCGATAGTAACGGTGCCGGCGGCAACAGCGGTCAGGCCCTTGCCCGAACCGTTGCCCGAGCCGGAGATGGAGACGTCCGGGTTGGCGTCCATGAACTTCTCGGCAGCAGCCTCGACGAGAGCCTGGAACGAGGAGGCGCCGTCGTAGGTCACCTCGCCGGAGACGGACTCGGCAGCGGCAGCGGCACTGCCCTTGTCGGCGGCGTCGGATGCGCCTGCGCCGCCGCAACCAACGAGACCGAGTCCGACGATGCTGGCAAGGCCACCAGCGAGGCCGAGGAACCGACGACGAGAATAAGCCTGATCGAGCATAATCTTCCTTTCATACATGCAACTCGCGGGCACCCTGCCCGCTTTGCTGTTTGGAAAGATACGGCCCCGATCGGGCAGCGCCCGCGCCAACTGCGGTTTCTTACGGGCATCTAATAGACCCTTACCGCAAGCGCGGCAGGGCTTTACAAACGAATAACAATCCCGCCGACAAGCATGACCCGCCTTTTACACCAAATGATCCGTTTTCCTCCGTCCCCAAGGGATCATTTTCAGAAAGAGGACGGCATAGACCTTCTGGTCATGCCGTCCTCTTCGAAAGACAGGTTGTCACTCTGGCGTTCGCGTAACCTTAAAGCTCCAGCTCGTTCAAGCGCAGGATTGCCACGATATAAATCTTGAGCGCCTGCTTGAGCTGCTCTTCATTGGCGCACTCGTTGGGGCCGTGCATCTGGCCGCCCCATGCGGGCAGCTCCAGGCCGGTCTCCTCGGGGCCAAACGAGACGGCGCGGGCAAAGTTGCGTGCGTACGTGCCACCGCCCATGGCGAAGGGTTCGGCATGCTTACCCGTAAACTCGTTATAGGTGTCAATCAGCGCCTTCACGGCCGGGTCGTCGGCAGAGACCGAGAACGGCACCTTTGCGCGATCCACGCGATACGTCACGCCAAAGCGGCCCACAAGTGGCTCGAGCTGCTCGCGGATGGTATCGGCGCTCGTGCTGTCGGGGAAACGCACGTCAATGACCTGCTCAATGTGGCCATCCACCACGCGGATGACGCCGGGGTTGCACGTGAGCGGGCCAAACGCCGTGTTCGTCGCATCGATTCCCAGGCCACGACCATAGGCATCCGCGTGCACAAAGGCCAAGAACTTAACGAACTCGTGCTCGGCAGGCGTCAGCAGGCGCTCGTCGCGCGCACCAAACGCATCCTCGGCCTCGCGCAGATACGCCACGATCAGGCCGACGGCATTGACCGTTCCCTCGGGCATCGAGGCATGACCGCCAATGCCGTGGGCGAAAATCTGCGCATGCCCGTTATCGAGCGCCGTGATCTCCAGGCGGTCGGCGTTCTCAACGGGCGCCGGCAGCTCATCGACGGCAATCGCAAGCTCGCAGATAGACTGCGACGGAATGGCGTTGCTCGCCTCGGCACCGCTCCAGGACACAATGCGCCCGCCGTCGATCTTGGAGCTCACAAACGTCGCCCCAAACTGGCCCTTCTCGGCATTGCAGACCGGGAACTCGGCATCGGGCGTAAACAGAAAGTCGGGGTTCGCGTGGTTCTCCAGATAATGGTGAACGTCGGACATGCCCACTTCCTCATCGCAGCCCAGCAGCGCGCGGAAGGTGTAGCGCGGGGTAATACCGTGCTTGAGCAGATAGGCGCCGGCGTAGAGCGACAGCACGGCAGGACCCTTGTCGTCGATAACGCCGCGGCCGAGCAGCCAGCCCTCGCGACGCTCCATCGCAAACGGGTCGGTGTTCCAGCCGGGGCCGGCGGGCACCACGTCCACATGGCAAATGGTCGCGAGCTGCTTGTCACCGCGGCCCGGGATATCGGCAATGCCCACATAGCCCTCGTCGTCGCTCGTCTGGTAGCCGAGCTTTTGCGCAATGCCGAGCGCGCAATCGAGCGCGTCACGGACCGGGCGGCCAAACGGCGCGCTGGGCTCTGCATCGGCAGAAACTGCCACGGACGGATAACTCACCAGCTGCTTGATATCGGCGACGACATCTTCCCAGACCTCATCGACATACTCAGCGACGCTCTGCTCCACCTGATTCATGGACGACCTCCTTACCAATGAGCGGCAGCGTGCCCGCCCCTCACATTACGTCATTAGATAGCGAAAAGTTTAGCAAGCTCTGCCACCGAGTGCACCACCGCGTCGGCACCCGCCGCCTCGTGCTCACCCGGCGCCGCCGCACCCGAATAGATGCCGATGCACGGCACGCCCATCGCGTGCGCGCCCTCCACGTCGTTAAAGCGATCGCCGATCATCACGGCATCGTCGGCCGTTGCACCGAGCGCCGCCAGGGCATCGCGGACCGAATCGGCCTTGGTCTCGCGCCCCAGCGGCGGATTCATGCCAACCACCGCCTCAAACTGAGAAAGCCCAAGCTCACGTACCATGTCGATGCACTTGGCCTCCATGCGCGACGTCGCCACGGCCATACGCTTGCCCCGGGCGGCTAACCCATCCAGAAGCTCGGGGATCCCATCGAACACGGGATACTCCTCCGGTCCCAGTTCATCAAAAAAGGCGCGGTACTCATCGGCCACCACAAGCGACTCCTCGCGGGAAAAGCCGTAAAAGTCGTGAAAGCTCTTCCACAGGGGCGGCCCGATCATGCGGCGCAGATCACCCATCTGCGTCTCCGAAAACCCGCGCGCAGCCAGCGTCTTGCGCGTCGAGGTCATCACTGCCCGACCCGTATCGGCCACCGTGCCGTCAAAATCGAACAGCACAACCGGCCGCTCGCAAAGTTGCAATGCCGCCATCGGCACCCTTCTTCCCCAGTTGATGATTTCCACACCACCGCTTCAAACTGTTGACTATTCAACAATTGAACCTAGCAATGTAGAGCAACTCCACTATACTTGTCGCACTTTGCTTTCAGAAGGCGGCGCTGCCGCGCCCCAACGAAAGGTGCAATTATGTCTTTTGCCATCATAACCGACTCCACGTCGGACATCTCCCCCGCCCGTGCCCAAGAGCTCGGCATTTACGTGATTCCGCTGCATGTGATTATCGAGGGCGAGGACCTGCTCGACCAGGTGCAGATTACCGCCGAGGAATACGTCGCCCGCATGGCCGGCTCCGAGCAGCTGCCGCACACCTCGCAGCCGAGCGCCGGCGAGTTCAAGGCGCTGTTTGACCGCGTACGCGCCGATGGCCACGACAGCGCGATCTTTATCTCGCTGTGCAGCGAGTGGTCCGCCTGCTATTCCAACGCATGCCTGGTCGCCGAGACCCACGAGCTCGACGTGCGCTGCATCGATTCGCGCACCGGCTCGGGCGCCGAGGGCCTGCTGGTGGAGTACGCGCTTGCCATGCGCGAGGACGGCCGCAGCTTGGACGAGACCGAGGCGCAGATCCGCGCGACGCTGCCCGACGCCCACCTGCTGCTGATTCCCCGCACGCTCGAGAACCTGGTCAAAAACGGCCGCGCCCCCAAGCTCGCCGGCCAGCTGACGCAGATGCTCAACATTCGCCTGGCCGTTTCGCCGGAGTGGAAATCGGGCGAGATCAAGGCAATCAAAAAGGGCCGCGGCGCCAAGCGTATCGTCGCCAACACCATGGCAGATTGCCTCGCGTTTTTGGACGAGCACCCGGGCTCAAGCGTGCGCGTGCTCACGACCGGCGCCGCCGAGGAGCAGGAACTTGTCAACGAGGCGCTCGCGGGCCAGGACTACGTAGACGCCGGCACTGGCCCCATCGGCTGCACCATCGCCACCCACGTAGGCGTCGATGCCATCGCCATCAGCTACTGCCCCCGCTACCAGCCCATCCACTAGGGGCACCTTTACCTCTTGCGGTGGAATAGGGACTGTTTTTGGCTTATTAGCCGCCAATCAATCCCTATTCCACCGCAACTTAGAAATCGGCGATCAGCCCAGCGGACCCTGAAACAGTTCCTGATGAGTGCCCATTCTCACCAGCCTAATCACTGGGTTAGTCTTATGGGGAAGATAAAGAACGACCACATCGACCAAGCCATCGGATAGGTGGAAATCGATGTGGCCGTTGTAGTTTCCGCCCGGGTTTGAGAGCTCGTGGGCGCCATACTCCGCCGGAAGTGACCCATGAGCCACAAGCTCTGCAACCGCCGCTTTAAACTCACTTTTTAGCTGCGGATGCATGCGCATCGTTCGTTTGTAGTCCACCTTAAATTGAGCCTCGACTTTAATCTCGAACATCGCTATTCCTCATCGAGGAATGACATAAGCTCATCAGCGTTATTGAATGACAGGCTATCGTCCGGCAAAATCCCCAGCTCATGAGCCTCGGCGATCACCATGGCGCGCCTCGTCACCTCGTTGGGCACCTCCGCCCTTCCTACAATCTCAAAAGGAATCTTTCGCTGATTTACCAGCTGCCGAACGGCAAGATTGAGATAGGAATTGAGGCTGAGGCCGACCGAATCCAAGAACTCAGTCGCCTGCTCCTTGAGCCCCTCTTCGATTCGAACCGTCGTAGGCTTAACTGTTGCTGTAGACATTTGCGACCTCCTCGCCCTCGTCTTTTACACCAGTATACCCAATATAAATGGCAATCTGATGTTAGATAACATCAGATTGCCATGCGTATTCATGTCGCGTGGGCACGATTGATCTACATCAGCCCGCTGAGCGCAATGTCAACGGCCTCGTTGAGGTCGTCGGTAATGTGTACCAGATCCGGATCGAGCGGGCTAATCATACCGGTGCTCATCACCGGGCCGTTGAGCCAGTCGAATAGGCCCTGCCAGTACTCGGTGCCCACCAGCACGAGCGGCATGCGCTTGACCTTGTGCGTCTGCACCAGCGTGAGAACCTCGAACATCTCGTCGAGCGTGCCAAAGCCGCCGGGAAATACGATGGCGCCCGAGCTGTACTTAACGAACATGGTTTTGCGCACAAAGAAGTAGCGGAAGTCCATGCCGAGGTTCACGTATTTATTGAGCCCCTGCTCGTGCGGCAATTCAATGCCTAGGCCAACTGACTTGCCGTTGACACTCGCCGCTCCCCTGTTGGCCGCTTCCATGATGCCGGGGCCGCCACCGGTGATGACCGCCACGCCACGTTGCGCGATCTTGCGCCCGACGGTACGCGCCGCCTTGTAGAGCGGATCGGTCTTGGGCGTGCGGGCGCTACCGAAGATGGTCACCGCAGGTCCAAGCTCGGCAAGCGCGCCAAAACCATCGACAAACTCTGCCTGAATGCGCAGCACGCGCCACGGGTCGGCATGCAGCCAGTCGGTCGAGTCCTCGGGCGCCAGCAGGTTGGCGTAGGTGTTGTCCTTAGGAATCATGGGGCCGCGCATGACCACGGGGCCGCGGCGGTACGTCTCGTCGTAGACAGGCTCGCCCTCGACGTTCTCATTCTTAATCATGGGTACTCCTATCGAGAAAAAGAAAAACGGGCGGGGTCGACGCTGTGCGCCAAACACCCGCCCGAACATCAACTATTCGGTATGGTACCCACGATGCATCAAGTGCTTGCAAGCTATCGGTCATCGGTCGCGCAAGCGGTGTTAGCAAACGTGATGACCGGCCGGCGCTCGCCCCTTGCCGTTGCCCGCGCTCTGCAAGCGCCCGTGCTGCTCTTAGTAATCCACCGCCGCAGGGCTGTTCATCCAGTCGCTCACGAACGCGCCGTAGCGGCCCTCGATAATGGCCTGGCGGGCCCGCTGCATAAGGTTGAGCAGGTAGTAGATGTTGTGCATCGAAAGCAGAATGCCGCCGAGCATCTCCTTCTGCGTGACCATGTGACGGATGAGCGCACGGCTGTAACCGCCCGTGCACACCGGGCAGGTGCAGGTGGGATCGATGGGACCGTCGTCGTGCGCAAAGCGAGCGTTGCGGAAGTTGAGGCGACCCTCGCTGGAGAATGCCGTGCCCATACGGCCGGTGCGCGTCGGCAGCACGCAGTCAAACATGTCGATGCCCACGCCAACGCCGCGCACGAGCGTGGTCGGGTTGCCGACACCCATCAGGTAGCGCGGCTTATGCTTGGGCATGTACTCGCTCACGAGCGGCGCCAGGGTCTCGAACATGGTCTCGTGATCCTCGCCCACCGAATAGCCACCGATACCATAGCCCGGGAAGTCGCCGCACTCCTCCAGATGGCGCAGCGAACGCAGGCGCAGATCCAGGTGCATGCCGCCCTGAACGATGCCAAAGAGCGCCTGGTCATCGCGGGTATGCGCCTTATAGCAGCGCTCGGCCCACATGCTCGACAGCTCAACGGCGCGCTCAACGTAGGCGCGCGTGGCGGGATAGCCCGGGCACTGGTCGAGCTGCATGCAGATATCGGAGCCGAGTTTCATGGCGATTTCCATGTTGTCCTCGGGCGTCCAAAACACGTGGCGGCCGTCGTAATCGTTGACGATAAAGCGCACGCCCTCATCGGTGAGCTTGACGGCATCGTTGTGGCTGAAGACCTGGAAACCGCCCGAGTCGGTGAGGATGGGGCCGTGCCAGTTCATGAACTTGTGCAGGCCGCCCAGCTCGGCGATGGTATCCTCGCCGGGACGCATGGACAGATGATAGGTATTGGCGAGCACGATCTGGGCGCCGAGCTTCTTGACAGTCTCGGTAGGAATGCCCTTGACGTTTGCCTTGGTGCCCACGGGCATAAAGATCGGCGTCTCGATGTCGCCGTGCGGGGTGTGCAGTACGCCGGCGCGCGCGTGCGTCGTCGGATCCTCGGCAATCAGGTCGAATTTAAAAAGGTTCTGGTCCATAAACTGGAACTCCTTGGTTGCGGTTCATACGCAAACCATTATACGGGCAACCCGCAAGAAGCACCGACTCGACAGAAACTGGCGCATTAAACGACTAGTCGTTGGGGACAGCCTTCGCAGCCATCTTGCAAAGGAGTGTCCCAATCTGCCGGCACTCAGGGACTGTCCCCAAGTGCCGACAAGAGTGTCCCTTTCGACTAGTCATTTAAGAACATCCCCAACGACTACCCATGAGAGGCCTTCTGTCAACAACACAAACGCCGATGCTATGGCACCGACAGCGAAAACCCGCCAGAGCGAGCAAGGTGCCTTGAAACAAGGCGGCATTGATCTTTTGATCATGCCGCCGAAGTTGAAAGGCAGATTGCCGCTCTGGCGGGTTTGCAGCGTCAACTGGTTACGCGGTTCGTAGAACCGCGTAACTGTTAGGGCCGCTGGCCCATGCCACCCTCGAGGGTGACGGTCTCGCCGTTCATATACTTAAAGTCGGGACCGCAGAGCTGAACGACAACGCGGCCGATTTCCTTCTCGACGTCGCCGTAGTGACCCGCCGGCGGCATGTGGACGTTGGCCTTGAACGCCTCGGGATAGGCATCCTGGAAGTTCTCGAGCGCGGCGGTCCAAGCAAGCGGGCAAACGATATTGACGTTGATGCCGTCCTTGCCCCACTCGTTGGCAGCGACGCGGGTCAGACCGCGGATGCCCTCCTTGGCAGCGGCGTAGCTGCACTGGCCATAGTTGCCAAACAGGCCGGCGCCCGAAGCAAAGTTGACCACGGAGCCCTTGGTCTCCTTCAGGTGCGGGTAGGCCTTCTGCATGTACAGGTAGGTGGCATACAGACCGGAGTAAATGGCGAGGTTGAACTGGTCCATGGTGTGATCGGCGATCGTCACGCCCGAAGCGCTGGCCTGAGCATTGTTGACGACGGCGTCGATGCGGCCGAACTCCTCAATGGCCTTGTCGATGACGTTCTGGACGACGGCCTCGTTGTCCTGACCAGCCGAGACATCGGCCTGAACAGGCAGAACCTTGACGCCGTACTCGGCCTCGAGGGATTCCTTGGCAGCCTCGAGCTTGGCAACGTTGCGGCCGGTAATGACGAGGTTTGCGCCCTCCTTGGCAAAAGCGATATCGATACCGTAGCCGATGGAGCCAGCGGAGCCGTCCTTAAGCGTAGCCTTGCCGCCGCCGGTGATAATCACGGTCTTGCCAGTGAAAAGTCCCATAAGAAAGTCCTTTCAAATCACGACGGGCACGCCCGCCGACTGCGCGCACCCAAATTCACGCGCCAAAAGCTGAAATGCAACTTTAACGTGTTCAAGTGAAAAATAAAGACCGCAGCAGGCGAACGGCACAACGTTATTCGGCGAAGGGGATGTCAAGCACGAACCGGATAAAGAGACCGAATTTTTGTCAGCCAAACGAGTCATCGAACACGTTTTGAAACTTTGCTGCAGCGCGTGGGATGTCGGCGCGAGACTTTATCATAGGGTGACGAACAACGATGAGGAGCACATGCCTATGACAGACGAGCTGGACCCCCAGACTCAACAGCATATTGATGATTCCGCAGACGTCGCCGCAGATACTGACGCAGCGACCCGCATTGATACCGACGTCGACGACACCACTCTGGATAACGGCACTGCGACGGAAATCCCTGCGGCCGAAGATGCCGACGAGCAAAACGACGATTCGGCCGCTCAGGACGACGCCCCCGAAAAGGACGCCGTCCCGCAAGCAGCAGGCCCCATCGAGGTATCTTCGGAAGAAGAGCTCGATGCTGTCATGGATTCCATGATGGATGCCGTCAAAGCGATGAAGGACGCTGTCGCCGATGCCGACGTTGACGCCGAGGAGGAAGAGGCTGCCGAGGCCGCCTCGACCTTTGTACCCGGCGAGACCCCGGTTGCCGACCAGGGCAGCACCATGCCCTCGTTCCTGCAGCTCGAGCATCCCACGATTGGCGCGGACGCCGTCGACCCGCATGCAGCGGGCTTTTCTGTGATCGAAGGCGGCACCGGCAATATCGCCGCGCCGCAAACTACCGATGTTGACGCTGCCGACACCGCTCGCCCGACCGCCCCGCACTCCCCCGCCGCGAGCCGCGATCTGGGAACCGCTGTCTCGAGCACCGCGAACGCTGTGGGCACCTTTATCGCTCAGGGCGCCTCGGCCATGCGCGAGATGAACGCCGCGAAAAAGGCACTTGCTGATGCCCGCGCCCACCTGGCCGAACTTGAGCAGCGCATTGCCGATCAGGCCGAGGAACTCGAGACGCGCCAGGATATCGCAGGCCGCTACGACCAGATCGTCGCCGACCAGCGTCAGGCGATCGCCACAGCGCAAAAGACCGCTGCGGCAGCAGAGATTGACCGTGATGCCCACGCCGCCAAAGTGACAGAGCTCAAGGGTCAGTTCGAACAAATGAAGACAGAGGATGACGTGACTGAGCTCCGCCTGAAGGCCGCGCTCGACGCCGTGGAGGCCCGCGAGGCGAGCTCTCGCGAGACCGGCAACCGCCTCATTCGACGTCTTGAGGATTCCAAGCGCATCCGCGACAAGGTGCAGGCCGAGCGCGACGCCGGCATTGCGGCCGCACAACAAACCGTCGACGCCACGCGCGCCCAGCTCGAGACGCTGCGTCATGAGTATGCCGAGCTGCAACGCAATCCCTCGGCAAATCCCGCCAACTATACGGTGCGCACCAGCGAGCTCTCGATGCAGATCTCCGACACGGCAGATGCCCTGCGTAAAGCCGAAGAAGATGTCCCGCGCATCACCGCCGACCTTGAGCACTCGCTTGCCGCAGCCGAGCAGGCCGTCGAGCAGGCTCAAGCCCCCATTGCCGAAGCCAAACGCGCCCATCAGACCGTGACGACTGAGGCCGATGCCGCGCGCGACGAGCTGCAGACGGCGAAAACTGCCGCCACGACGCGCCAGCGCGAACTGCGCGAGAAGATCGCCGCCGAGGACAAGGCACGCCGCGACCAAGAGCAAAGCATCGCCAACGCCCAAGCAGATGCCGCACATGCACAGTCGATCATCGAGCAGGCGACCGAGGTACATGACCATCCAGAGATTACCGAGTCGCTCGCGGGGTCCCTGGCCCGCGATAAGGCCGAACACGCCGAGACCGAGCGAGAAGTCGCCCAGCTCGAGACCACCGAGGACGCGGTGCGCGAGCGTACCCGCGACTCACGCGTCAAATTCACCGGAGCCATCGTCTGCATCATCGCCGCGATTCTGGTGATCGTCCTGATCTGGCTCTTCACAAGCAAGTAGTCATTAGGGACGTTCTTAAACGACTAGTCAAACAAGAACATCCCCAACGACTAATCAATGACGAGAGTGGAAATCTCCCACTTTGAGCCCGCAGACGGGCCAAAAACGGGAGATTATCCACTCTCATTCCGCAGGTACTCATTTAAGTACGTCCCCAATGAGTGCCCAAACGACTAGTCCGGACCAAGGCGACGCCGATGTCTTGGCAACGACAGCGAAAACCCGCCAGAACGAGCAAGGTGCCTTGAAACGAGGCGGCATTGACCTTCTGGTCATGCCGCCGAAGTTGAAAGGCAGATTGCCGCTCTGGCGGGTTTGCAGCGTCAAGTGGTTACGCGGTTCGTAGAACCGCGTAACTCAGAGAATGAGCATCGCGTCGCCAAAGCTGAAGAAGCGGTAGCGCTCTTCGATAGCAGCGGCGTAGGCATCCATGATCTGGTCGCGGGTGGCAAGCGCGCTTACGAGCATCATGAGCGTGGAGCGCGGCACGTGGAAGTTCGTGATCAGCGCGTCGACCACGTGATAGGTCGAGCCGGGCATGAGGTAAAGCTGCGTCGTGGCGTTCTCGCGCGCCACGATGTCGCCGCGGCCGAGCGTGTCGGCACCGTCCTCGCGGCCTTCAAAATAGCGCGCCGTCACAGCCGGATCGGACACCGGCGCGTCCGCGTCAAACGCACTCTCGAGCGAGCGCACCGCGGTGGTGCCGACGGCGATCACACGATGACCCTCGGCCTTCGCCTTATGCACGGCGTCGACAACCTCCTGCGACACGTGGTAGCGCTCGGTGTGCATGACGTGCTGCGTAGGGTCGTCCTCCTCCACCAAGCGGAAGGTATCGATGCCCACCTCGAGCTCGACGGCGGCAAACTTCGCGCCCTTGGCCTCGATAGCGGCCATGAGCTCGGGAGTAAAGTGCAGACCCGCCGTAGGAGCGGCAGCCGAGTGCTCCTCCTTCATGGCGTAGACGGTCTGGTACTTCTCGGGGTCGCCCTCGTAATCGGTAATGTAGGGCGGCAGCGGCACGTGGCCGGCCGCATGGATGGCCTCGTCGAGCGTGCGCGGGTCGCCGGCGGCATTGCAACCGGCCGGCTCAAAGCGCACCAGACGGCCACCACGGCTATCGGTGACAAAGTCGATGACCTCGGCCGTCAGCACCACGGGAGCCCCCTCGGGCGCATGGGCGCCACCGGCGCGATACTCAATCTGGGCACCGGGCTTCAGGCGCTTGCCCGGCTTGACCAAGCACTCCCAAACATGGCCCAGCGGGTCAACATCCTCGCGGCGCTTGAGCAGCAGCGTCTCGACCACGCCACCCGAGCCCGATTTGCGACCGATCAGGCGGGCCGGCATCACGCGCGTCTTGTTGATGACGAGCACGTCGCCCGGCTCGATATAGTCGATGATGTCGCGGAAGATGCGGTGCTCAACGGTGCCGCCATGCTCCAGCGGCGTTCCCGCCTGGGAGCCCTTGCGATCCACCACCAGCAGGCGGCAGGAGTCGCGCGGCTCGGCGGGAGCCTGGGCGATCAGTTCCTCGGGAAGGTTGTAGTCAAAATCATCGGTACGCATAGACACGTCGGATTCTCCTTATATAGCTAAAGTCCGCCCTACATCCTAGCAGGCTGACGTCCCAAATGAACTACTTTTTGGCAGCCTTGCGCTCGTCGCGAATGCGAGCGCGGTCCATGGCCGCCTCGACGGCAGAAAAGCGGCAGCCGCAGTAGTTCTGTCGATACATGCCCAGTTCGCGCGAACGGCGCGTAGCCTCGGGATAATACGGGCGAAAATCGCGGATCACCGGGGTGAGCCCACGTGCCGCCGCCAGGCGCTCGAGTACGTCATTGCAGGTGTCGAACAGCTGGTACGGCGAGACGGCGAGCGTCGTACCCACATATTCAAACCCGCGCTCCTGGGCAACGCGGCATGCCTCGGCCAAGCGCAAGGCATAGCACACGCGACAGCGACGGGGACGATCGGCACCCAACGGGGCCACGCCGGTCTCCCAGCGTTCGCGGTCCTCCCCGGCCTCGATGAGCTCGATGTCGCCATCGGCACACCACCGGCGCAGCTCGTCCAAACGACGCTGCCATTCATCGCGCGGCTGAATATTGGGGTTGGTCCAGCAGATCGTGGGTTCAAACCCCTCCTCGCGCAGCAGGCGAACCGGCTCAAGCGAACACGGCGCACAGCACGCATGCAGTAACAACGACTTCATCGACATCTCCTCACCCAAAAAAGCGCACGCCAAAGGACGTATCCTCGCAGGCGACAATGCGGCGGTCGCGCAGGATGGTCCGCACGTAATACCAATCGCCCACGCAGCCCGACAAGTGCAGACCAGCCGCCAGGTAGCACAGCAGCGGATAGCCCGAGAACGCAAACCCCAGGGCAAACGCCACCGTCAAAACAACCGTGGGCGCCAGGCAAATGGCCATGTACCGCCGACGCGAATACACAACGCCCTCGGCGCAGGCATAGATCATCGCCGTCTCACGATTCGCGCCAAAGGTCACATGCGCGCCCGCAGGCGCCAGCAGCTTAAAAAACACCGCATGCACCAGCTCGTGCACGGCAAATGACGCCGCCGAAACCGCGGCCAAGCCGACTATCCAGCCCACGACAGCCATCCAGCTGCCCGCTTCAGCCGCATCCAAGTCCGCAGGCCCGCCCAGCAGCATAAACACCGGTACCAGGCACACGGCAAACACGCCGACGACGACCATCCCCCACACGAAGCAGGCGTGTAGGAAATCCTCGTCTTCAAACGCATGTATGTTGGAAATCTCATTCATAGCATCTTAGGATAGCGCCCCTGCCACGTACCCGTCCGCATGTGCGATAATGTCGAACGATATGCACGAATTGACCACCGCGCCGCCGAGCCCCGCGCCCGGCCGCGCTCTCACCATATGCGAAGGAGTCCCATGGCATCCAAATACTCCATGAACGACCGTCCCAGCTGGCCGCGCCGCGCCATCGTTACCGCCGGCGAGCCCTACGGCAACAAGGGCCTTCACTTTGGCCACGTTGGCGGCGTCTTTGTCCCGGCCGACTTCTTCGCCCGTTTCCTGCGCGACCGCCTGGGCCGCGAGAACGTCATCTTCACCTCGGGCACCGACTGCTACGGCTCGCCCATCATGGAGAGCTACCGCAAGCTCAAGGAGAACGAGGGCTACGACAAGTCCATCGGCGAGTATGTCGAGTCCAACCACTCCCGCCAGGCCGCGACCCTCAACAACTACAACATCAGCTGCGATATCTACGGCGGCTCGGGCCTTGAGCCGGCTGCGCAGATTCACAACGAGGTGACCGCCGAGATTATCAAGCGCCTGCACGAGCAGGGCACCATCTCCAAGCGCTCCACGCTGCAGTTCTACGACGCCAAGGCCGGCACGTTCCTCAACGGCCGTCAGGTGATCGGCCGCTGCCCCATCCAGGGCTGCAAGTCCGAGAAGGCGTACGCCGACGAGTGCGACCTGGGTCACCAGTTTGAGCCCGAGGAGCTCATCGCGCCCAAGAGCCAGCTCACCGGCGAGGTGCCCGAGCTGCGCCCGGTCGACAACCTCTACTTCGATCTGCCGGCCTACCTCGACTTTATGAAGACCTACACCGCCAAGCTCGCTCAGAACCCGCAGGTTCGCTCCGTGGTCTCCAAGACCATGGAGGAGTGGCTGCTGCCGGCTCAGCTCTACATCCAGAACAAGTTCCGCGAGGCCTTCGATGCCGTCGAGGACCAGCTCCCCGAGCACACCGTGCTGGAGCCCGAGGGCAACAAGAGCAGCTTTACCGTCACCTTCCCCAGCTGGAAGGAGCGCGACGATGCCCACGCAGTGCTCGCCAACGGTGGCGTGCGCTTCCGCAGCGGCAAGGCGCTCGTGCCCTTCCGCATCACCGGCAACATCGACTGGGGCGTTCCGGTGCCCGAGGTCGATGGCGTCTCCGACGTCACCTGCTGGTGCTGGCCCGAGAGTCTGTGGGCGCCCATCAGCTATACGCGTACCGTGCTCGCACGCGATGCCAAGGCCGCCGGCGTGACCGAGGGCGTCGCCGCCCAGGATGCCGCCCTCATGGGCGAGCCCGCAGCCGATTCCACGCAGGTGCCCGCGCCCACCTACCAGCACAGCTCGCTCGACTGGCGCGACTGGTGGTGCTCTGACGACGCTCAGATCTACCAGTTTATCGGTCAGGACAACATCTATTTCTACTGCATCGCGCAGACCGCCATGTGGGAGGCCCTGGGCTGGGATCTCACGCAGAGCACCGTCAGCGCCTGCTACCACCTGCTCTACATGGGCAAAAAGGCCAGCTCGTCCTCGCAGACGCCTCCCCCGCCGGCAGACGACCTGCTCAACCACTACACCTGCGAGCAGATGCGTGCGCACTGGCTATCGCTCGGCCTGTCCGAGAAGCCGGTAAGCTTTAGCCCCAAGGCATACGACACGCGTGTGACCGGCAAGGACAAGGACGGCAACGAGGTACGCGCCTGCGACGACAAGCGCGTTATCGACCCGGCCCTTAAGGAGAGCGCCCTTTTGACCGGCGTGTTCAACCGTCTGGCCCGCAGCTGCTTCTACGGCGTCGCCGTCAAGGAAGGCGACGAGAGCCCCTACCGCAACGGCTGCATCCCCGCCGGTGCCGCTTCTGACACCGTGGTCGAAGCCGCCCAGCAGGCAGCCCTCGCCTTTGAGCAGGCCATGTACAAGTTCGAGACGCACCGCGCGCTTGCCGTGTGCGACGACTACCTGCGCGCCGCCAACAAGCGCTGGAGCGACGCTTCCAAGGCCGCCAACAAGCTCGAGGGTAACGAGGCAAACGCCGCGATGACGCAGGCCCTTGTCGACGCCTTTACCGAGCTGCGCGTGGCGACCGTCCTGATGCACGGTATTGTGCCGGCCGGCTGCGAGCTCATCTGCGAGTACTTCGACGTCGACCCGGTCGCTTTCTTTAGCTGGGATAACATCTTTGCCTCCACGGACGAGTTCGTGGAGATCCTGGGCGAGAAGCCCGGCGAGCACCGCGTGAAGCCGCTGCCCCCGCGCTTCGACTTCTTTAGCAAGCACGAGAGCCAGTACTAAACACTCGACATGTAATGGAATGGGAAGGAAAGACGGATGTCCAAGCCGCGTCGTCGTAAGCAGAAAAAGCAGGTCAAGGCCGAGCTCAAGCTCAGGCAGTTTGCCGCCACCGAGCTTTCCGACCAGCTTGCCGCCCTTCCTTGCGCCGCCGACCTGCCGCGCTTTATGGTCGACACGGTCGCCGGCGCCTATGCGCCCGCCGATGCCGAGCTTATGATCGAGGGCTTCGGCGCCGCGGCCACACGCCCGGTCACGCTGCGCGCCAACACGCTCAAGGCAACCGCCGAGGACATCGCCGCGGCGCTCGATGCCGCCGGCATCGCCCACCGCCCCGTCGCATGGTACCCGGACGCTTCCATCCTGCCCGAGGCCCAGGTTTCCGACCTGTGGGACCTCGGCATCTACCGCGACGGCAAGATCTACTTGCAAAGTCTGTCGTCCATGATGCCGCCGTTGGTCTTGGGCGCCCAGGCCGGCGAGGACATCCTGGACATGTGCGCGGCCCCCGGCGGCAAGACGACGCAGATCGCCGCCCTCACCCAGGGCCAGGCACACCTCACCGCCTGCGAGATGAGCATTCCCCGCGCCGAGAAGCTCGAAGCCAACCTCCACCGCCAAGGCGCAAAAAACGTGCCCGTCATGCGCATCGACGCACGCGAGCTCGACGAGTTCTTCCGCTTTGACCGTATCCTGCTCGACGCTCCCT
Source organism: uncultured Collinsella sp. (assembly GCA_905207015.1). Taxonomy (GTDB): domain Bacteria; phylum Actinomycetota; class Coriobacteriia; order Coriobacteriales; family Coriobacteriaceae; genus Collinsella. The sequence continues at coordinate 22,007 of CAJLJQ010000006.1, forward strand.
GCACCGGCACGGGCACAGTCGTCAGCGGCAACGAGAAGAGCCTGCGCGGCCTCACCGAGCAGTTGCTGAGCAGGTGCGCCCGCTCGCAGCGAGCACTTCTGGACCGCGCCATGGGAGCCCTCAAACCGGGCGGCACGCTCGTCTATTCGACTTGTTCGATCTTGCCGCAGGAAAACGAGGACGCCCTGCAAGAGGCCCTCGACAAGCACATGGACTGCGAGCTTATCCCCCTCGATGGCACGCCGAGCGAAAGTGAGGCACGCCGCGCCCAGGAAGCTGGTGAGGAGCCGCGCATCGAGTCCAACGCCCTGACCGAAGCCATTGCCGCGGGTCAGGTATCGGCCATCGCCAACGGCCTGCCCGGCACGCTCACCATTCCGCCCAGCCGCGACTTTGAGGGCTTCTACATTGCCCTGATCCGAAAACGCAGTTAGCGCACGGATCCAAAACTCAACAAGCTATCTCCGTGCGCGTTTGCCCTGCTGGTCGCGATGCTGTTTAAGCATCGTGCGCTCCTTGCGTTCGGCCCTTTTGCCCTTAATGGCCGTGACCACAAAGTAGATGACCGCGGCGGCAACAATTGCGCCCACACACAGGCCAATCGAGCCAAACATTGCTGTCAATTCCATACCGCGTCACCTCTCTTTTAAACGGGACTTTCAAGATAGCACCTCGATCCCCGCCACCACAGCTCCTTCACGTTCGCCGGCCCTTCGGTCTAACGAATTGCGTGGCGGGGAAAAATCAACTCGTCAAACGATTTAGCATTCGCAATTCCGGCTGCATCGCGCCGGCCGTCATCGCATAGAATCGAGCTTCCATGGATACCCTCAACGATCTAAATGAGCGCGTCGACGCCTTCGTCGGCACCAGCTCCTTCGACACGCCTGCCGCGGCAAACGACCAAGCCCCCATCGATGTGCCCGCCGAGGTTCACGAGGACATCGTCGCCTCGGTCGATTTCTCCGAGGTCGAGCTCGCAGACGAGTTCACCGAGCCCCAGGTAGCCGTGACCCCCAACGGACTGCTCCCCATGGAGCCGCTGCCCATCGACGGGCGTTTGCGCAAGGCGGCCCTTCGCATGCCTGACGAGATTGAGGAGGCCAGCGGCTTCACGCTCTTTGGCCGCCGCATCAAGTCGCTCATTTACACCACCGATGTCGCGGTTATCCGCAACTCCAACGCCGATGCCGTCTTTGCGGTCTACCCTTTCACGCCGCAGCCCGCCATTACGCAAGCGCTGCTGACCGTCGCCGAGTGCCCGGTCTTTGTAGGTGTGGGCGGTGGCACCACCACTGGTAAGCGCTCCGTGCAGATGGCAGCCGTCTCCGAGATGCAGGGCGCGGCGGGATGCGTGGTCAACTCCCCCGCCACCGCCGAGATGGTCGAGCACATCACCAACATCGCCGACATCCCCGTCATCGCTACGGTCGTTCGCTGCGACGACGATGCCCACGCCAAGGTGCGCGCTGGAGCCAAGATTCTCAACATCGCCGCCGGCAAGAACACGCCCCAGGTCCTACGCGAGCTGCGCAAGCACTATCCCAACCTGCCGCTCATCGCGCCGGGCGGCAAGACGCCCGAGAGCATCCGTGAAACCATCGCCGCCGGCGCCAACGCCATCATCTGGACGCCGCCTTCGGCCCAGCAGCTACAGACCGACATGATGCAGCGTTATCGCAAGATGAAGGAAGACGCCACACCTGTCATCTCGCACGACGATGTGCCCATTATCGACCAGGTCTCCGCCGCCGAGGTCAGCCAGGTCGAGAACATGAATCCCGACGTGCCGATTCCCGACGAAGTCATCGAGCGCGTCGCTTCGATCCACGAGCGCGTCGAGGAGCATCGCGCCAACCGCGGCCTCAAGCCGTCACTGCACGGCTTCTTCTTCCGCGGAAAGAAACGCTAACCCCCAACAGCAAGGCCCGCCCCACAAACGTGAGGCGGGCCGTTTTCGTTTGAGCAATCATGCAGCGATGTGATGGGGCAAACTAATCCACGCGCTTGTCGCCCATAAAGAAGAGCGCCACCGTACCAGGTCCGGTATGCGAGCCAATCAGAGTACCGATGTTATTGATCTCAATCTTGCCTTTAAGCTGCGGAATCTGTTCCTCGATCAGCGCCGCAACTGCTTCGGCATCCTCGCGGCACGCCGAGTGCGACATGATGCACTTACCCGAATAATCCGCACCGTCCTGCACGTGTGCCATCATGGTCTTAGCCATCTCGGAAATCGCGCGCTTCTTAGTGCGAATCTTCTCACGTGGCGACAGCCCACCTTCGCAATCGACCGTCATAAGCGGGCAAATCTTAAGCGCCGTGCCGATGATCGCGCTCGCAGCCGAAATGCGACCGCCGCGCAGGTAGCTCGACAGATCGGTCGAGAAGAACCAGTGGTGCAGGTTGAGCTTGTGCTCCTCGATCCAGGCAGCCGTCTCGTCGAGTGAAGCCCCGCTATCGCGCACGTCGGCGGCACATTCCGCCAGCAGGCCAAAGCCCGAAGACGCCGCCAGCGAATCGATGACGCGCACCTTGCCGCCCTGGGGATAGCGATCGGCGAGCATCTGCGCCGCAACGCAAGCCGAGCCATACGTACCCGAAATACCCGACGACAACGTCAGGTGCAGCACGTCTTTACCCTCGGCAACAAGCGGCTCCCAAAACTCCTCGTACTCACCCACGCTCACCTGAGACGTCTTGGGCATGGCGCCCGCGGATATCTGGGCAAAAAACTCGTCCGGCGTAATCGACTGATACAGATCGTCCGTATAGACAACATCGTCGATCTCGTAATGAAAACACACGACAGGGATATTGCGCGATTCAAAGAACTCCCGAGTTCGATCGGCGGCGGATTCACAGGTCAGGACAAAATCACTCATATGAGGCTCCTTACTCATTGCTGCGCAAATTATCGCACAGTGAGCCTATATACGGTACATATGTCCACTATTTACCAAATCGAACCAATAATAGCGAACATCTTTACCACCATCGTCTCCACCGACCCCACGCATAAATATCTGAGAAAACACCTTCTGTCGTCTCCACTCAACCGCCATATCTACCTCCACTAAATCGATTTACCAAACCGTTCGGCTAACAATTCGGCCGCCCATCCCCAATCGAAACAAAAGCGGCGCATACTGATAAACGTTTGACGCTGTTTATCAGTTTTACCAGCCCTATCGGAAGGTGTTTCATGGTCGCATTCGATCGCAATCCGCAAGACTTCAAGTATCTGCGCCTGCTGTCGAGACAGTTTCCCACCGAGCAATCCGCGTTTACCGAGATCATCAACCTCTCGGCCATCCTCAACCTGCCCAAAGGCACTGAGCATTTTATGAGCGACGTGCATGGCGAGTACGAAGCCTTTATGCACATCCTCAACAACTGCTCGGGCGTCGTGCGCGAGCATGTCGACGAAATCTTTGGCGAAACGCTCTCCTTTGACGAGAAGGGCGAGCTGTGCACGCTCATCTACTACCCGCGCGAGAAGATCGAGCTGGTCCGCAGCCAGCGCGAGGACTCGCCCACCTGGTACAAGACGATACTTGACCAGCTCATCATGGTTGCCCGGTCGCTTTCGAGCCGCTATACGCGCTCCAAGGTGCGTAAGGCCATCCCACGCGATTACGCCTACATCATCGACGAGTTGTTGCACACGCACCCGGACGAGAACAACTATCGCGTGCGCTATCACGAGCGCATCGTGGAGTCCATCCTGGAGACCGCAAGCGCCGACGACTTTATCGAATCGCTTGCCTCGCTCATCAAGCGCCTGGCCGTCGACCACCTGCACCTGGTGGGCGACATCTTCGACCGCGGTGGCGGCGCGGCCAAGATTATGGACCGCCTGCTCACCTACCATTCACTCGACATCCAGTGGGGCAACCACGACCTGCTGTGGATGGGCGCTGCGGCCGGTGAGCCCGCCTGCATCGCCACGGTGCTGCGCAACAACCTACGCTACGACAACTACGAGATCCTGGAGAACGACTACGGCATCTCGCTGCGTGAGCTTGTCGCCTTTGCCGATGCCACCTACACCGCCGGTGAGTCCATCACCCCGCTGATCAAGGCCATCAACGTGCTGCTCTTTAAGCTCGAGGGTCAGATTATCCAGCGCCATCCCGAGTTCGACATGACCGACCGCCTGTTACTCGACAAGATCGACCACGACACCGGCACGGTCACGCTCGCCGACGGCAGCGTGTGGCCGCTCACGACCAACGACTTCCCCACCGTCGACCCGACGGACCCCTATACGCTCACGTCTCAGGAGCAGCACATCATCGACAAGCTCGTGTCCGAGTTTGTCACCGCCGATCACCTGCATCGCCATATCGATTTCCTCTATTCCCACGGCTCGATGTACAAGGTCACCAACGGCAACCTGCTGTTCCATGGCTGCGTGCCGCTCAACGAAGACGGCACCTTTAGCAGCATGAACTGCCTGGGCACCTGGCACGCTGGCCGCGATTATCTCGATTTTTGCGACCACATCGCCCGCCGTGCCTGGCGCGTGGGCGACCGCGACGCTCTCGACTGGATGTGGTACCTGTGGATTGGCTTTAACTCACCCGCCAGCGGACGCCTGGTACGCACCTTCGAGCGCGCCTACATCGCCGATAAGAGCACGTGGGTCGAGCCGATGGACCCGTACTACACGCTCACCACGTCTTCGTCCGTTTGCGACGACATCATGCGCGAGTTCAACGTCGTCCCCATGGCCTGCTCGCCGACGGGCCATATCATCAACGGCCACACCCCAGTCAAAACAACCAAGGGCGAGCAGCCCATCCGCGCCAACGGTAAGCTGCTGGTCATCGATGGCGGTTTCTGTCGCGCCTACCACCCCAAGACGGGCATCGCCGGCTACACGCTCATCTCGAGCTCGCGCGGATGCCGCCTCAAGTCGCACCAGGCCTTTACCACCGTTGCCGAGGCGCTCACCCGCAATATCGATATCGAGAGCGAGACCAACCGCTTTGACGAGGCCGACCGCCGCCGCATGGTAAGCGACACCGATACGGGTGCCAAGATCCGCAGCCAGATCCAGGACCTACGCCAACTGCTCGATGCATATAGAAACGGTGCTATCGAGGAGCGCGCCTAGCTCCACCCGTGGGGATTGGCTAAACTTGCTGAGTTCATCATCCCCGCGGCGCCCCGGCGCAATCCTAAGGCAGGTACCATGCAAAAGCTCCTTGCGCAGATCATGAAGTTTGGCGTCGTCGGCGTCGTCGCCACGGTCATCGACTTTGGCATCATGAATCTGCTCCACTACGGTCTGGGCCTTAACATCCTGATCGCCAACACCAGCGGCTTTATCGTCTCGCTCATCTTTAACTACGTCGCGAGCATGAAGTACGTGTTTGCACACAAGGAGGGCATGAGTCGCCGCCGCGAGTTCATTATCTTTGTCGTGCTGTCCGTGATCGGCTTGGCGCTCAACGACGGTATCGTGCTGGCGCTCAACGCCGGTCTGGGGCTCGAGGCCAATATCGCCAAGATTTGCGCCACCGCACTGGTCATGGTCTACAACTTTGTGACCCGAAAGATCTTCCTGGAGGGCGAGGAGACAAAATAGTTCGACACCTCTGAAGCATTACGGCACCCACGGACGACGCGCACTCAGCGCAGTATCGTCCGTGGGTGCCGCTCGTTTACGGGCAAATTTTCAACGTTTGCGGATTAGCTCTTGAAAATTTGACGAGTTCGTATAGTTCTTGGCAAAAACCTTACGTTTCCCTTCCAAAAGCCCTAAAGTATCTCCTTGCTCGATTCATCAACGCATTGGATGTGATTACGTGCGCAAGGCACTGGCACAACCTCATACCAAGCAGTTTCTCAAGTTCGCTGTCGTGGGTCTTATCTCCTTTGGCATCGACTGGGGTATGCTCATTGCGCTCGTCGAGCTGTTCCACCTCGACTTTTTGATGAGTACCACAGTCTCGTTTATCACGTCCGTCGTGGTCAACTACTGGCTCAGCATGAAGTACGTGTTCGACCACCGTGAGGGCATGAGCCGCAAGCGCGAGTTCACGATCTTCACCATCCTGTCGGTGATTGGCCTGGGTCTCAACGACCTGTACATGTTTGTGGGCGTCACGTTTTTGAGCATCGGCTACCAGGCCATGAAGGCAATCGCAACGTTCTTGGTCACCTGGTACAACTACTTTAGCCGTCGCTTATTCCTCGAGGGCGCGCAGTCGTAGTCGATTCGCTATTTGCTTGAATGTATAACCGGTTGGAATTCCCATTCCAACCGGTTTTTTGTTTGCCGAGAGACCCGGCGACCCAATCCCATTCGCATGAAAAACGGGCGGCCCGGATGTCTGTCGGAACCGCCCGTCTGGCGCGCTATGTCGAAGCCTCTAGCCTGTAACGTAATACCAGACCACGTTGTCGCCGTTGGAGAGAACGTAGTTGCTGCAGGCCGTCATGGGCGTTGTGCCGTTGACGGAGTACATCCAGCCGCTCGTGCCGCCGTACTGTTTCTCGGCCAAACCACCAATCGCAGAAACATACGTGCCGTACGACGAGCCATGTGCGTTGACAGAAAGGCCCAGCGCGCACAGGGCATCGTAGACGGTAGCGCCTTCGTTAAAGGTAAAGGTGCCACCAGAAGACACAGGATTGCCCACAGCGCTCGATGTGACCGAAACCGTCACCGTTACGTAGCTGGACTCCTGCGAGCCGCCCTGGCCGCCCGAGGAGGCGTTTCCACCATTAGAGGATGAGGCTCCATCAGACGACTGGCCACCGCCAGACGCATTGGAAGTATCACCGACTCCCGTATTTTGGGCAGCGGATTTATCGCCAGACTTCTTGCCGTCCTGGTCCTCGGACTTCTTGTTATCCGAGTTCTTGTCCGATTCCTTGTTTGAAGACTCGGAATCGTCCTTGGACTTGGACTCATCAGAATGCTTGGACTCATCTTTTGCGTCATTCGATGACTTAGAATCCTTGGAACTGGCCTCGCCCGAAGTCGTAGTCGAGCCAGACACCTTGGTGTCCTTGGTTACGACGCTCTCCCCCGTCACGGTCTGAATGATCCAGTCGATGGACCAGGCACCGCTCTCGGAAGGATGGACGAAACCCAGCGAGACGACGATCAGAATGGTGCACGCGGCAGTCAGGACGCCGAGGAGCGTCTTGCGACGAGGGGCGGACGCCGCCGAAGCGGCGCCCTGTTGCTTTGCATCGTCGAACTGAATGAACGAGGAATCTGGTTGCTTGGGGTCAGCGTCCTTGGATTTATTGGACACAGCCCTCACCTACCGACGTTTGGTGAACACGAACACGCCGACGATGGCGAGACCGATGACGCCGGCGGCAACGCCAACAATGGCGAGCGGGTTGGTGCCAGTCTCCTGCTCGGAGGCACTAGAGGACTTCTTAGCAGTGGTCGTGGAAGCAGCACCCGTATCGGACTTGGAATCGGACTTCTTGTCGGACTTGTTGTCCTTCTTGTCAGACTTCTTGTCAGACTTCTTATCGGACTTATCGGTGTCCTTCTTGTCGGACTTGTTGTCCTTGGTCTCGGTCTTGGTCGACACCGTCGTCTTGGTCGTCGGCTTATGACCCGGGGCGATAGCGCCGCCGGCCTGCTGGCCCTTAGAGCCGGAGCCGGAACCCGTGCCAGTGCCAGCGCCAGCGCCGGAACCGTTGCCAGCGCCACCGTTGCCACCATTAGTGCCAGAACCGCCATTGCCGCCAGGGTTAACGGCATTCTTGGTCCACTTGGCATACAGTGTCAGATCGGCCGTCACTGGCGTACTGAAGTCATACGCCTGCGTGCAAGCCTCATCGGTATACCAACCACCGAAAGTGTAGCCATCGCGCGTCGGATCGGCCGGCTTGACCAGCTTACCGTCGGCCGTAGCAACGAACTTAGCGTCGCAAGCAGACCCGCCGTTGGAATTAAAGGCAACCGTCCAAGACTCAACAGCCCCCAGCTTGAACAGAGTACCCGAATCATTGATGTAGTACAGGTTGCCAGAAGCATCGGCAATGACCGGAGAGTCACAGTACTGGTAATGGCCGGCCGCATCATAGATCTGCGTCGCCTCTGCATCGCCGAGAGTATAGCGATACACGCCACCACCAGCAGAGTAGTTGACGTAATCCTTGCTATCCGCGCTGTTCACGGTGAAGTACACATAGGTCTTGCCGCCCTGAACACTCACCAGCGGAGTAGCGGCAATACCGTTGAGGCCAGCCGGCAGCGCCTTGCCGTCGGCAGCAGCGACCATCGTGGTCTTGTCCGTCTTCAGGTTATAGAGAACCAGAGCAGAGCCCGTAGCCGTCTGTCCGCCGACAATCAGATTGTCACCAGACACCGCAGGGGCGCTCAGATTATTCGTAAGGCCCAGATCAACCGTCTTCTGTTCACTCAGCACGCCCTTTGCCGAAAGCAAAATCACATGGAGCTTTCCGTCGTGCGTCATCTGATAGAAGGTCGAACCATTGGACGGATCGGCAATGCAATCGGCATTTGCGACAGCGCCGAGCTTCCTGGTCGAAACGACATCGCCCGTCGTCTTATCAATGCACTTAAGCGTGCCCGCGCTCGTAGGAACAATGGTGTACTTATCCGTCAGCGCAGCGCCAGTCCAATAATAGCCCTCGGAAGGGTCAATGTTCTGCCAAGAGACTTCGCCCGTGGCAATCTTGATACGCTTCAGGGAGCCGTTGCCGTAGGTCGCGTTGTAATTCTCGTCATACGAAATATCGACCGAGCCTACATAGACGTACTCGCCGTCCGAAACGACGGTGCAGGAGCTCTGCGTCAAGTCCGTCAAACCAGGCGTCAGCCACTTGCAGATCAGCTTGTCTGCAGTAATCGCCTGGACCGCACCGCCGTTGAGCGGAACGATGATAAGGCCATTGGTATAGATCGGACGAGAGGTATAGCTCACCTTGGAGGCAAGCGGCGCAGAGGCAACCTTTTTGCCCGTGGACGAATCGATCTTAATGAGCTCGTTCTCGGTCGCGATGTACACAAAACCGTTAGCAATGACAGGCTCGCTGCAGTTGGCATACTGCTGACCAGACTCGGCCTTCCAATCGAAGGCCCACTTAAGACCGGCGGCCTGCGCAGGCGTCTTGGCGTCCGTAACGGACGTACCGTTGCCGCTGTTGCCGTAGCCGGCCCACTCGGCATCCCAATCAGGAGTCGTCGCACTCGGGTCCACGACAATCTTGTCGGGATCGGGCATGGGCGAATCGTCGGTGGTATAGGCAAGCGTAACCTTATCGCCGCTCTTGAGCGTAATCTGGTTGGCGCAGAGTAAGGAGGGCTCTCCATTGATATACAGGTGCCAAGATTTATTGGTCGCAGCATCCCAGGCATACGGCTTGTGATCGAACGGCGAGTTGATGGAATTGAGGAACCAGTACTCACCACTCTGGGAGCCGTTGTACGCAACGCCCTTGGCCTTCAGGACCGTCTCAATAAGGTTCTGGGCAGTAGAGCCTTCGGGCAAAGAAACACTGCTTGCCGAGCCCCAGCAAGTATTGTTGCCGTTGACATCGGGGCCGACAACATCGACAGACCCAAGAACCTGACCGGGGAGGGCATCGGCGTCAGCACCATACATAAAGGTGACGGCATCGCCCTCTTGGAGCTCGTAGTTGCCGGCACCGACCGTGGCGGACTTGCCATTTACATAGAATTGCCAATAACTGCGGGTCGCAGGATCATACTTATAGGTCTTACCGTCAAGCGGCGATTTAATGCCGCTGAGGTACCAGCCCCAAGACTCTTCACTAGCAACGAGATCAAGACCAGTCTGCTCCAGCAGATCCTTGGCAGTAGAGCCCGCCTTGAGACTCATCTGACCCGTCGAAGCCCAAACCTGCTGCTTGCCGTCCTTGTCCTTACCGAGGACCTGAACGGAAGCATGGACAGAATCGGAGGGCAACTGGTCGCCCCAGCCACCGTAGAACCACGTAACGGTATCGCCAGCATGAATGGTGACATTGTCTGCCGTGCAGTCGCTCGACTTGCCGTTGATGAACAGCTGCCAATAGGTCGAATAATCGAGCGGCTTACCCAGCTCAACGCCGTTGTACTTAAGGCTCAGAATGAAGGAGCCCGCAACAACGGCATCGATGTCATTCGCCTCGAGCGCGACCTTCGTAAGGTCAAGTGCGTTCGAGTCGGACGTCACCACATACTGCGCGTTATCGACCCAAGTCTGAGTCTTGCCCTGGGCATCGCGACCAATGACGGTCACATTTGCGGCAACCTGGTCCTTAACGACAGGGGACGAGCTACCAGCCGTATAGGCAAACTCAATCTTCTGCCCCTGGGTGAGCTTGACGCCGCTCGCGCCAACCGAGGAAGACGCGCCGTCAACAAACAGCTGCCAGTAGGCATAAGTCGCCGGATCGAAGGCAAGCGTGCGGCCATCGCTCGGGGACGTGATGCTTTCGAGGTAAAAACCGTATGCCGTGTTCGGATCGTATTTCGCCTTGAAGCCCACCTTCTGCTGCAGCTTAACGAAGGCGTCCGCAGCCGTCGCGCCCTCGTCGAGCTTGAGTTGCGTAGGTGCCACCCAGGTCTGAGCCTTGCCGTCGGCATCGATGCCGATAATCGAGAACGAGACCTCGACTTGCTTCTTGGCGACATCGCCGGTTTCTGTCGGGTTCTCTGTCTGGACGGCAGTCGCGGCGGCAGATCCTGCTTGGCCAGCGGATGCCGTCGAAGACCGCTCGCTCGCGGTAGGGTTCTCCCCCGTCGCCGAGCCTTCGTCGCCAGTTGCCGCCTCTGTTGTGGCGGCACTAGCTGCAGGCGCGCCCTCGGAATCCGAAACCTCGGCCTTACCCTGGTCGGCAGCACCGTCCGCGGCCCCCGTGCCCTCACTCGGTGTCGCAGCCTGAGCCACAGCCTCGGCAATGCCCTCGGCGCCCTCGGCCCACAGCTGAGCCGGCGTGGTGCCAAAGGCCATCGCGAAGGCCAGGAATGCCACCAGGCCGCGCTTGGCTACGCCGCGCGCAATTGCGCCACGGCGATGCGAGACGCGCTGGCGCTCGTCCACAAACATATCCATTTGCCTCCCATTGTCTGTACTTGGAGCGTTGCCTTGAGGTTGCCCCACGTCATCGCGCATGTTGCGCTCGAGTTCCCCCATCGGGGTCCCCCTTCCCTCCAGAGCCCTATGCACACCGGCGGCATACGCCGCAGCCGCATGCAAGATGGGAGGCGATCCGACTTAACCTTAACGACTCGGGCACGTCGTCCGATCTGCGACGCGAACATCCCGAGCCAAGAGGAATTACGGTTACTGGTACAGCCGGGGACTTGCACCCCAATTCTCCCAAACGCGCAGGTAAACCGCGTATTCATGCGTCTCCGCACCACCATCTAGGCCATCGATTATTACCGTCAAAATGGTATCACGCAAAAGGGCCTCGCACGCAGGCGAAGCCCAAGGTAAAAGCTATTGTTTGCGATAGGAAAATGCGGTGACGGTCGCGGCCTCTAGTGCTTGCCGCCGTGACTGTTGAGCCAGATATTGCGGCCCAGCATAAGTGCCAGCACCAGCGCGCTCACGTAGCCCAAAAAGCCAATGACCGGAATGCCGAACACAACCGGCTCGATGCGCGCGTAGTACACCACCGACGAACCGATAAACAGGCCGGCGATCACAATAGCCATCGACATGCGGTCGATAATCCCACCTAGCTGTCGCAGCGCCTTATCGCTGCTCATGATCTGCGTGTTCACCTTAAGCTGGCCGCGCGTGAGCATACGCGAAGCCAAGCCCAGATACTCGGCCGCCTCGAGCGAGCCCTTCGCCGCGCGATAGCTGCTCGCGGCAAGATCGCGTCCCATGTCGCGCACGCGCGCATAGGTGCTTTTTTCGTTTTTGATGTGCGCCTGGATAATCTGAATCATGTTGACGTTGGGCATATACTCGGTCAGCAAACCCTCAAGCGTCACCATGCCGCGCGCGAACATCGTCACCACGCTCGGCAGCTCAACGTCGTTTTTGCGCGCCAGGTTTAACAGCGAGGTCAAAAACTCGCCGATATCCAGATCCTTCAGGTCAAGGCCCGCAAAGTCAGCCACGATAAAGTCCAAATCGGACAAAAAGGCCGAATGATCGAGCTCAGCCGAGTCGCCACGCGTCACGGCGAAGCGCATGAGCGAATCCTTAAGCTTGGGCACGTCGCCCTCGGCCACGGCGAAAATCATGTCCTTGACGATACCGCGATCGTGACTCGACATGCGTCCGACCATGCCCAAGTCGATAAAGTAAACGATGCCGTCCTTGAGAATGATGTTTCCCGCATGCGGGTCGGCATGGAAAAAGCCGTCATCGAGCACCTGCGTCGAGTAGTCCTCGACGATTGCGGCACCGATCTTTTCCAAGTCATAGCCCTCGGCCACCAAGCGTTCAGGATCGGCGATCGAAATGCCGTCGACGTAGTCCATAACCACCACGTGCTCGGTGCACAGGTCCAGATAGGATTTAGGGCACGTCACGCCATGAACACTCTTATGGAACTCGTAGAAGTCGTTGAGGTTTTTGGCCTCGGCCAAAAAGTTGGTCTCCTCGCGAAACGAGGTCCACAACTCCTCGACTACGCCGTGCAGGTCAACGAATTGATCGGTGTTGACGAACTTGGAAACGATACGCACCACCGAGCGGATGATATCGATGTCCTGCGCCATAACCTGCTGCGCACCGGGGCGCTGCACCTTGACGGCCACGTCCTCGCCCGTCACCAGACGAGCGCGGTGCACTTGCGCGAGCGACGCGCTACCGAGCGGATTGGGGTCGATCGCGTCGAACATCTCCCCCAGGCGCAGGCCGTATTCTTCTTCCAGACAACTGAGTACGACCTCGTACGGCACCGGCTCCACGTCGGAGCGCAGACGACGCAGCTCGTCGCAAAAGCGTTGCGGCAGAATCTCGGACCGGTTGGCCAGAATCTGCCCCATCTTGACGAACATGGGGCCGAGTTCCTCGAGCAGGCGGCGCAAACGAACCGGCGTGAGGTTATCCCACACACGGTACTTTTTGACCAGGCGAACAATCTGCCCGATGCGTTCGCGACGACCCGCCGGCGTGAGCTGGTATTCCTCGTCCGGCGCCATCGCGTCGGGCTCCTCGGGGACCATATCGACAGCGCGCGGCTTCTTGCGAGCGCCCGAGACGGCGGCATCGACCTCATCGACAACCGCCGCCTCGTCACCCAAGGGATCTAGATTGTTGTAATCGGTGGTGGAATCTGCCATCTGCGCTGCTACTCGGCCTCTTCGGTATCCTTCGCATCGTCGGGCTCAACAGACTCGACGGGCACCGAGGTCACGTTGTCCTCGACCGAATCGACGATGTCGCGCACATGGGCCAGGAAGGCCGTGCGCTCGGGAGCGGTCATAACGCGGACGCGAGCCAGGATGAGCTCGTCGAGCACGCGCTGTGCCGCAGTCTCGCCCTGCATGCCCAAGCGCTCGGTCAGATCGGAGATGGTACCGCCGGCCTGCTCGAACATGTCGGACACGCTGCGGGCGATATCGGGGGTGGCGGTGTCCTTGCGGACCTGCTCGCCTTTGGTGTTAAGGTCGTCGAGAACCTTCTTGCTGCCCTCGACGGCAACGGCGGCGGCGCCGAAGCCCACGTTGATGGCGCCGTTAACAAGCTGATCGAGTTTCATAACCATGGTTGTCTCCAATCACAAACAACTGCATTGGCGTTCTTGTACCCAAGATTGAGTGAAAGCGACAAAGCGTTTAAGCGCTATTCGATCGACGGGAAATCCCTATCTCACGTTGTCGTTCATCGCGAAAGAGTTCTTCATGGCGCAGCTCGTGGTGTAGAGCACCTTGCCCAACAGGGCATCGGTCTCCACGCGCACGAGCTCGGCAAACTCCTCGTTGGCGCGTGCAAGCTCGGCAGGCACCTCGGCCTCGGGCAGAACGGCTACGGCAGCGTCGACGTCATGAATCTGCTTGTGGCCCATGCCGCCGACCTTCTCCTGATAATCCTCGACTGCGCGGCCGCACTCATGGAAGCGGACGTCGGCCAGCGCGCCGATCAGGCGGTTGGCCCAGTAGAAGTTTTCGGACGTCACGCGAGCCTGCGTGTCGGCAAAGTACTCGGGCATGGTCTCGACGTTGGCGTACAGCGGAACCAGCGCGTTAAACGAGTTGGAGCCAAAGGCCATCCACTGCACGGCGCGGTAGGCCGGATGCGCATAGGGGCGCAGCTGCAGCACAGCGAGCTGGCTGTTGCGGTTGATGCCGATGGGGCGATAGGCGCCACGCGTGGCGGGCGTGCCCTTGCTGCCGTAGCAGTCGTACTCCGTGCCCTGGTAGTGGCTCGAGAGTACGTACTTGATGTCCTCGATGGTCACCTTGCGCTCGGGCACGCGGCTCCAGGGAATATCGTCGCTCTCGGGCGTGTAGTCGGCCTCGGGACCGTCCCACACATCGCTGGGGTTAAGGCAGCGCTGCATATACCAGGCGCGCGGCGTGTTGTAAACGTGGTCGCTGTCGCTGTGCGAGCCAAAGGCCTCGCGCGGGTTAAAGACCGCGGCCGGACCGTCGCCCTCAACGCCCAGCGTCAAGTCCAGATGCCACTCGGCCATCCAAGCGCGCAGGTCGGCGGAGCACATGTGATCGGCCTGGGCGCCCTCGGCGTCATCCAGGTCAAAGCTGTCGATACCCAGCTGGTTGGGCATGGTCACATAGGCGTCATCGGGCACGCGCTTGGCGATCCAGTGGTGACCGCCGATGGTCTCGAGCCACCAGATCTCGTCCACGTCGCTAAAGGCGATGCCGTTGTTCTCGTAGGTGCCATAGCGCTCGAGCAGGTCACCCAGAATGCGTACGCCGTCGCGGGCGGATTTGGCATATGGCAGCACCAGGGTCACCATGTCCTCCTCGCCCAGACCGCCGGGCTGCGCCGGAACATAGCCGTCCTCGTCCTCGTTGCCCTTGGCGGGCACGTAGTCGACGAGCGGGTCGGCGCCGCGAACGCGCTCGTTGGTGGTGAGCGTCTCGGTTGCGGACATGCCCACATTGAGCTCGTTGAAACCGGCCTCGGCCCAGATGCCGTGGCCCGGGACAACATCGGGGACGCTCGTGTAGCGCATGGGGTTATCGGGCAGTTCAACGGTCAGGTGACTCAGGACGCTCGTGTAGACGCGCGGCTGCTCGTCGGGATGCACCACGCGCATACGCTTGGGCTCAAACACCCCGTTGGACGAGTCCTCGTTGCGGGCAACCAACGTCGACCCGTCGTAGCTCGCGCTCTTACCAACCAAAATCGTTGTGCACGGCATGCGCATCCTCCTTGAGCGAAGAAATCAAACGATAACAGTGTATCGCTTCGGCGCAGAAAGGGCGAAACCGCGGCGCTGGCAACCCCTGTGGTCAAAAAATGCCAAATGTGAGTACTGTCACCAATTTAGTAACATCAATTTTGCTACGTATGGGTGCCAAAAGTCTACATTTGTTCAAAAATTAGATGATGTAATTCCTCATAGGTCCAATAAAATAGGCTCTTTATCGATAATAAATATCGTTAGAGAGCCTATTTGACCTAAAGAATATGTGACTATCTTGGCAACAGTACTCATATTTGGCATTTTTTGTCCACGGGGTATAGAGCTAACCCCTCAAACAGCCCAAAACGCCTATTTCGATGCGCGCTCGGCCGCCTCGATCACGTGTTTGGCGAGGATCGCCGTCGTCACAGCGCCCACGCCGCCCGGCACGGGCGTGATGGCGTTAACGACCGGCTCCGCAGCATCAGAATCGACGTCACCCACCAACTTGCCAGCGGCCTCGTCCCAATTAATGCCAACATCAATGATCGTCTGGCCCTCTCGAACCGCATCCACGTCAATCGTACGCGCGCGTCCAACGGCGGCAACCACAATGTCGGCAGCACGGCACTCGGCAGCAAGGTCGTGCGTATGCGTATGGCACGTCGTCACTGTGGCATTGCGAGCCGTAAGCATGGCGGCAACGGGACGGCCAATCACCAGCGACCGACCAACGACCGCGACCTTGGCCCCATCCAGCTCAACGCCGTAATGATCCAGCAAAGCAAGCACGGCTTCGGCTGTGCAGGGGGCAAAACCCTCGCCGCGCCCCGAAAGCGTGGTGAGCAGCGAAGCCGGCGTCATGGAGTCAACGTCCTTGGCAGGATCGAGTGCCGCGGCAACCGCGTCCTCGTCAAGGCCGGCGGGCAGCGGGCGGAACATCAGGCAGCCATGAACAGACGAATCGGTATTGATGTCCTCGATGGCCGACAACAGCTCGTCCTGCGAAACATCGGCGGGAAGCAAAACGCGGTGAGCCTCAATGCCAACCTTTTCGCAGCGCTTGAGCGCACCGCGCTCGTAGGATAGGTCGTCCTCGCGTTCACCCACGCGCACGATAGCCAGCGTCGGCACAACGCCGCGCTCGCGCAAAGCCACGCAGCGAGCAGCAAGTTCCTCAGTCAAAGCGCGAGCAACGGGGGCACCCTTCAGCAGTTCAGCCATGGCTATCCCCTCTTCCTTGCGGCGTCGGCGGCGCGGCGCGCCAGCGCATCGGCGCGCGGCAACCACATGTCGAGCAACTCATCACACGCCGTCTCGAGCTCCTCAGCACGAGCGCGATCCTTCATAGACGTGGTGTTCGCAAAGAGCGTCAAGCTCGCGCCCTGCATAGCGGAACGGCAGAACACGGCGCCGCACGCCACATCGGACAGCAGCTGACGCGAACCCTTGTCGGCCATGTCCTCGAGCAGCGCCAGTGCACGCCCGCAGGCATCCATAATGCGATACGGCGGCATAGCGGCCACATGCAGCGCATCCTGAATCGCGGTCGCTCGAGCCGGATCGCCACGCGGAATACCGTACGCCGCGGACACCTGCCCATATGCACGAACGTCCTCGGCAACCAACTCGACAAGCTCCTGGGCCAGCTCATCAGCATGGGCAAACGCACGCGTCAGGTCATCCGCACGATCAGCAAGCGCGGGATTGGTCGCACCGTAGCGGGCAACCATTCCGCACAGCGAGGCGCCCAGCGCGCCCACAAAGGCGCTCGCGCTGCCACCGCCGGGAACCGGCTCGCGTGCGGCAAGTGCCTCGGCAAACTCTCGACAGGTTTTATCCATCATCTCTTGGCTCATACGCACGCACCTTCAAGTCATATACATCGGTCAGGCGGCAACCGCCGACCAACCGCATCGAACACGTAATGGTGCTAAGTCTAGCCCATAAGCACATGGGCGTCAGCGCACCTGGCCATCGCGGATTTCTATGACGAACGATAGGCCATGCCAACGCAAACATGGGACACATGGCCCACGTTTCGAGACTCCCGGGCAGCGGCAACTGGGGCATACATATAGGTAAGGAGCCCCATGTTGGGGCAACGCTCATCACGGCACCGGACGACGAATGGAGGAATCACCGCACAGCAAACAAAGTCATCATGTGCACGCGCAACCGCCGCCCCAGCGATCCGCGGCACACGATGTCCCTGGCAGACAAGGAGGACGCCACCATGAAGAAAAAGACCCTATCGATCCTTTCCCTTTGCATCGCCCTCTTTGCCGCGTTTGCCCTTGTCGGCTGCGGCGGGAGCGCATCGGGCGGCAGCAGCGCCTCCAAGAGCGAGAGCAAGGAAAAGGCCCCCGCCGCCAAGAAGACCGACTTTATCTGGTTTAAGGTCGAGATGCCCGAGGGCGTCGGCGTAAGCGACTCCGCCGGCAAGAATGCCGACAGGGTCCAGCTCACCTTCCCCGAAGACGAGAACGCCTCGGCCGATCGTTTTATCCCCGTTTGGAAAAAAGCGCTGACTGCCGAGGAATCCCACGCCGACCAGGCGGAAAAGAAGGGGGATACGTTCCAGTGGAAGGATGGCGGGTCCGTCGAGTATAACGGCAGGACGTGGCTCGTCGGAACGTACGAGGACAACAGTGGCATCACAACCCTCCTCTTTAGCGACGTTGAGCCGGGAAGCGTCTACGTCCTCATCTCGAACTTCGACCAGCACAAGAAAGAAGCCGAGGCGCTCCTCAACTCCATCGAGTTCCCCGATGACATGGCAGAGGCAGTTTCCGAGGCACGCGAAGTCGAGATTTCGAGCATCGAGATCAAGTAACGGGACACCCGCACGCGCCTACGCGCACCAGCGCGCATGCGCCCATTAAAACAACGGGCGCCCAACCCGGGGGGGGGGCCGACAGCATCGGCCCTCCCCTCTTTTTGACCCGCGCATATTGCCACTTAACGGCGCAATTCCGGCCCTCAGAATGGGACACATGGCCCACCCTAGCGAGCCGTCCGCGCGTACAGTAAAGGCAGGCAATCCATGGGCGGTTACAGATCGAGG